>CACXDY010000156.1 GCA_902766505.1 uncultured Prevotellaceae bacterium | reverse complement strand
GCGGCGATGCGCCAAAAGATGTTTCTGCAGCCTGCGTCACTGCCTCCGCCTTGCTCGAACTCTGCCAATATGTCGGCAAGGAGAAAGGTCAGCACTATCGTGAGGCTGCCATTTCGATGTTGCGCGACCTCAGTACGGATAACTATCAGAGCCGCGACCGCAATGTGTCCTTCCTGATGCACTCCACGGGCCATCTTCCTGCAGGTTCGGAAATTGATGCCAGCATCATCTACGCCGATTATTATTACATAGAGGCTCTGATGCGTCTGAAAACCCTGCAATAGCGAGAAGAAATGGAAGACCATTCTAATAGCAATAGCAAGGTGAAATTCCGTCGCTTGCGACATACAATTCTTGCAAATTCGTTTTTCCTTTAGTTGTCGATGACCCACTGACCGAAGGGATAAGCCCCAAAAGTTTGGTGAGTACAAAAATACAGATTACTGGCTCCAAAGATATGGCATGTTCCGAGAAAATGTATATCTTTGCAGCCGTATTCATTATAGATGGCTTCTAATTTTTTTGTAGAGGCGACAACACACCTAATACACTGATAACAATCTATGAAACAGTTCCGATTACTATTGACGCTTGTGTGCATGATGGGTGCCATGGCAAGTTGTGATACCTCTGAGACTATTCTCAAATGGTATCCTCGTTATGTGGAGCCGCGTATCGGTACGGCTCATTGCCGATATTTCCACTTCGCCCCTGGCGCCATGCCTTTCGGGATGGCGAAGCCCGGACCAAGTACCAACGGGCATCTGGGCAACAAGGATGGTTGGGAGGCAACGGGCTATGATTATCGCGACGGCTCCATCGAGGGCTTCCCCTGCACCCATGAGTTTCAGGTGGGTGGTATCGTGCTGATGCCGACTTGTGGTGAACTGAAGACTGTTCCTGGTGCCGTCGGGTCCGAGGGTGAAGGCTACCGTTCCAAATACTCCCATGAGGAGGAAATAGCCACAGCTGGATATTACTCTGTGAAGTTGCAGGACTATGGCATCACCGCCGAGGTGACCGCCACTAAGCGTGTTGCCTTCCAGCGTTATACTTATCCTAAGTCGGAGGAGAGCCGGATTATCTTCGACATAGGCAACCGCTCGGGTGAGAGCGGTGCCGTGAAGGACGCTCACGTGGAAGTCTGTGCAGATGGCAAGACCGTGGAGGGCTATGTGGTCACCTTGCCTGAGTATGTCAAGAAATATCAGCCCGGTGCTCAGGTGCCCATCTATTTCTCTGCCGTTATCGATAAGGAAATCGCTGCTGTCGGCGCTTTCAACGGAAAGGAGGTCAGAGTGGGGGAGAAAGAGGCCGACGGACCTGGCGCGGGCGTCTATGTCGACTTTCCCACCGAAGAGGGCGAGAAGGTAACCGTTGCCGTGGGTATCTCATACACTTCGGTGGAGAACGCACGTCTGAACCGTGAATCGGAGGCCAAGGATATGACCTTCGATGAGGCTCGGAAGAAAAACGAAGAAGCTTGGCAGGAAATGTTGGGCCGAATAGATGTCAGGTTTGCGAAAGATGATGACTTGAAGAAATTCTACACCGGACTTTATCATGCCGTCCTGGGGCGTGGCGTTTGCAGTGATGTGAACGGTGCCTATCCACGTCACGACGGAGGCATCGGCCAGTTGCCCATGAGGGATGGCAAACCCTTGCATCAGATGTATAATACCGATGCTTTCTGGGGGGGACAGTGGAACCTGGGGCAGTTGTGGATACTTGCATATCCCGAGTTCACCTCGGATTATATCAGTTCACACCTGCAGGTGTTCAAGGATGCCGGCTGGATGGGTGATGGCCTGGCCAACAGCAGGTATGTGTCGGGGGTGGGAACCAATCAACTGCCGCTCCTCTTCAATGCGGCATATCAGTGCGGCATCCGCGACTTTGATGTGGAACTGGCCTATGAGGCTTGCCGCAAGAACGAGTTGGATGGCGACGACCGTCCCTTTGGAGCAGGAAAACCTGACACCAAGGAGTTTGTGAAATATGGCTTTGTGCCTCATGTGGAAAATGCCGACGGACCAGATGAGAAGTTCCGCTTCTCCGCCTCTCACACGTTGGAATACGCTTTCACCTCATGGGCTACGGCCCAGTTGGCCAAGTGTCTTGGCAAGCCTGAGTACAGTCAGCTGATGAATCTTTCCAAGGGTTGGGAACGTATCTACGACGACAGCGAAGACTTCATGCACCCCAAAGACGCCGAGGGCCATTTCATTCCCAACTTCGACCCTATGGAGGTGTGGCGCGGCTTTCAGGAAGGCAATGCCTGGCAGTATACTTTCTATGTGCCCCACGATGCCAAGTCGTTGGTGGCAAAAGTCGGCGAGGATGTGTTCAATGCCCGTCTTGATAGTATTTTTACCCTTTCGCAGCCAAAGATATTCAGTGGCGGCACAGAGGTCGGGGCGTTTGCCGGTTTGAAGACACTCTACAATCAGGGCAACCAGCCTTGCCTGCATATCTCATGGCTCTTCAATGAGGCCAACCGCCCGTCCAAGACACAAAAGTGGGTGCGTGCCATACTCGACGAATTCTATGGAACCGACGGCATCCACGGATATGGCTACGGACAGGACGAGGACCAGGGGCAGTTGGGTGCTTGGTACGTCATTTCCAGCATCGGGCTATTCAGCGTGACGGGACTTAACGACATCAACCCAAGATTCTCATTAGGCAGCCCACTTTTCGACAGAATCTCCATACGTCTCAGCGACAAGTACTATTCCGGCAAACGCTTCACCATTACCTGTTACGAATCCCTCAGGGCGTTGCCTAAGGATGATGAGATATATGTGCGGGAGTACCGCCTCAACGGCAAGAAAATCACCGACCCTCACATCCTCTTCACCGATGTGGTAAAAGGCGGTAAGTTGAAGATAAAGATGGGGGCAGAGCCTGTGGACCAATATTAGGTTTCTTCTCTTTTTCCGCACCTCACTATCGGCGAGGAGTATGTGGCGAGCATGGGGTAGTGTAGGAATTACCATGATACCTCGGGGAATTAGGGGTCGACAGAGAGGGAGACAGAGGAAGCGCGGGCAGAGAAGGCTGGTGCATAGACACACTGGACGGTGCAAATGCCCGTCTCGTATTTTCCCGGACGGTCCACATAATACTCCGATTCTATCACAGTGGTTCCCTTTCTCAGCCTGTCGGCATAGAAATGTGTGGAGTTGTCCTTGACGACACGGTAGCATCCATTCCTGTAGCCACTGACCACATCCACCGGTTCGAGACAGGCGGCCCGTTTGTCGGAGATTTGCACGAAGTCATAATCTTGGTCTGCCTTGATGGTAATGCGCACACGCACCTTGTCGCCCACATGAAGATGGCTGGCATCGCCGATGATTTCACGCTTCACTGTCATTCCCATGGAGGTGGCGGCCACATCCCGTGTTTTGCGCATGGACTGAGTGACCACCGTGCCCCAGGAGGTATGCGGTGTCGTCTTGACAATGTCCAGCTTTCCACGCACATCATCAGAAACCACCATTTTTACATAACCTATTCCCGCTGCCGGAGCTTGATGCTGCAATGGCTTTCCATCCAGTGTGAATGTGGTTTCCTGACCCGCAGCAGTCAGTTTGGCAGACATCTCTTCGCTGTTGTCTCCCAGGAAGGCATGGATGGCGTTGAGGCTGTTGATGGCGTTTCCCCAGCCTTTTGTCCGCCTCTGCGAGAGCAGCCATCTGCGCATCAGTTCCACCGACACGGTGTCCTCGGGTTCCACAAGTCTCAGCGCCTCGATGGCCAGCGTCACTGTGGGAATTGTAGCGTCACACCATGTGTATTGTGCCCGTGGCGTATCGAAATACATTCCCCGCTCGGGTGATGTCACCGCATATTCCTTAAGGCTCCTCAAATAGTCGTGCGCTTTGTTCCGCTGCCCGTCATGAGCCATGACGACCGCACAGGCCGCTTTCCCGTAGATGGTGAGGTCTAATTTCTGCCCCCGCACGTATTCCATCAATTGCTTTCTCATTTTCTGGATGTC
>CACXDY010000155.1 GCA_902766505.1 uncultured Prevotellaceae bacterium | reverse complement strand
TGTCATCGCATCGGGAGATGACCGTGCAACACCCATCCTCGGCTATTCCGACAAGGGCAGCATGCGGACAGACAGCCTGCCCGACAACGTGCGCTACTGGCTCGACTCCTACAAGGAACAAATCAATGCCCTGAAAAATGTCGGGACAGCAACCGTGAGTCCCCGGCGTGCGCCAAGTAAGGTGGTGGAACCGCTGCTGACTTCAAAATGGGACCAAGGGTATCCATTCAACAAGACTTGCCCTCTCAATTCCAAGGGCGAAAGATGCGTAACAGGGTGCGTAGCCACCGCCATGGCCCAGGTCATGTATTACCACCGCCAACACGCCACCCGCCAGGTGATGGCGGACATTCCCGGATATATAACCAAAGTAAGGGACACGGTCGATGTGGAAACGGTTTCCAAGGGTTCTGTCATCGACTTTGACAACATGTTGGATGAATATGCATACAATAACTATACAGAAGCGCAGGCATTGGCTGTGGCCAACTTGATGCTTTACTGTGGAGTTTCTGTAAAAATGAAGTATGGAGCAGCAGAGTCTGGTGCATATTATGATGCCTCGGTTTTCAGCAAGTATTTTGATTACGATGATGATGTAAGAGTAGAAAGTCGCGATGACTATACCGATGCTCAATGGGAAAGCATGATATATGGAGAATTGGCCAAAGGCAATCCCATCTGTTATGATGGGCACACATCAGGAAGTATGGGACATGCCTTTGTTGTCGACGGCTGTGATGCCGACGGTTACGTCCACGTCAACTGGGGATGGGGAGGTAGAGACGACGGTTATTTCCTACTTACTTCCTCCAGTGTTTATAAAATGTTGGACGGGTATTCTTATGGTCAAGAGGCCGTTCTCGGAGCCGTACCCAATGGGAGTTTTCCACGTCTGACCACCCAAAGCATGACATTGAAAAGCGCTGATGTGGTAGAGGGGCTTTCATCAATGACCTCCATCCCCGTATCGTTCAACATGACCGTGGCCAACCTCACTGACACGCAGAATACGTTTGAACAAGCGATAGGTCTCTACAAAAACGGTCAGTTGAAATCCATCGTAGCCAATTTATCCAACATCTCCAACCTGGCAGTAAATGGCAAAAAGTCGGTCAGCGTTTCACTCAACCTCGACGCCACGCTCGGTAATGGTGTTTACCAGTTGAGACCCATCAGCAGGTCGGCCGGTGCCGACAAATGGCGCTGGAACGGCAACTACGACCAGATGCTCACCCTTGTCGTCCACAATGACCAAGCCAAGATTACTGTCGGCATACCCCCTACGGAGGGAACCATCATCACCTTCGCCGATGCCGTGACAAAAGGGTTGTGTGTGGAGAACTGGGACTCTAATGGCGACGGAGAGCTGAGCCAGCAGGAGGCTGCCGCAGTGACCAGCCTGAATGGCGTATTCCGGAATAATTATGACATCACCTCCTTTGATGAGTTGAAATACTTCACGGGATTGAAAAAAATAGAGAATAGTGCATTCAGGTTTTGCCAAAATTTGGGAACCGTCACCCTTCCCAAAAATTTGGTGGCGATAGAAGGCAATGCATTCTATTATTCAGGACTGCAAAACATCACCATTCCCGCCTCTGTAAGGGAAATTGGAAGCGATGCACTGCTTAGCAACAAACTGCAAGACATACAGGTGGAGACCGGCAACAAATATTATGACACCCGGGGAAATTGCCATGCCCTCATAGAAACGGGCACCAAAACCTTGGTGAGAGGCACCCCGAGCACCGTCATTCCCAACAGCGTCACGGCAATAGGCGATGGTGCGTTTGCAAGTTTATATGCTATTACTGCCATGTCCATTCCAGAGGGAGTCAAGTCCATCGGACGCAGGGCTTTCGATAATTGTGATAAACTGCAATCCGTCAATATACCGAAAAGTGTGACGAGTATAGGTGACAGTGCATTTTATTACTGTACTGCCCTGACGTCAATCTCGATTCCGAAAAATGTCAGAACTCTCTCGTCAAGCGCCTTCAGCTGTTGCTGGAACGTGAGCTCCATCCAAGTAGATGCCAACAATCCTTATTATGACTCGCGCAACGGCTGTAATGCGGTGATGGAAAAGGCAACCAACAAGTTGGTAAAGGGATGTAAGTCGACCGTCATACCTGAGGAGACAAAGGTCATAGGTGACTATGCATTTTATGGTTGCAGTGACCTGCCAAAAGTCAGCATTCCGCCCCATGTCACTGAAATCGGGAAATATGCCTTTGACGGTTGTAAGAATTTCATAAGAATCGAACTGCCTGAAGGCTTGAGAACCATCGGAGAAAGAGCCTTCTATTGCCCCAATCTGACAACGTTGATTCTGCCTTCCACCGTCACTTCCATCGGAAGCCATGCTTTCATAAGTTGTGACAACCTGGCCTGTGTTGAAGCGAGGATGGAAAATCCCGTGGACATCGAGGAGAATACCTTCAGCCCCTTTATCGATGCGACGTTGTATGTGCCCCAAGGCAGCGCATCACGCTACCGGTCGATGAATTATAGCAAAGATTTCTACAAGATAGTGGAAGGGGCCATCCCCTACCGCGACATCATCGACTTTGCCGACTTGAATACCAAGAATATTTGCATTGAAAATTGGGATAAGGACGGTGATAAAGAGTTGACCAAGGAAGAGGCTGCCGCAGTAACAAAATTGGGGAATGTCTTCACTAAACCAGTTTCAGATATTCCTTATGAAGATATGGAATCCGATGATGAATACGGCATTCATTCTTTCGATGAACTTCAATATTTCACGGGGCTTACCGCCATTGATTATGAAGAATTCCAATATTGTGAGAATCTGAAGTCGCTGAAGTTGCCTCCAAATCTGAAAGAAATAAGAAGCAGGGCAGTCCAAGGGTGTGATAAACTACAATCTCTGAACATCCCCCAAAGTGTGACAAAGATTGGCAGTCTTGCTTTCATTGATTGCCGGAGCCTCAAATCCCTGGTCATACCCAATGGGGTAACAGAGATTGAGTATGGGACTTTTGAATCCTGCACTGACCTTGTTTCTATCTCATTGCCTGATAACCTGCAGAGTTTGGGAAACGATGCCTTTTCGGACTGCGAAAGCCTTGCCTCCATACATATACCAACAGGAATTAGTGTTATCAAAAATTGGACCTTCAAGTACTGTAAGAACCTGGAATATGTCATCATTCCCGAGAACATCCAGAAGACAGGCAAAGAGGCTTTTTCCAACTGCAGCAATCTGAAATCCGTGTCCATACCCTCACAGGTGGGGCAAATCGATGAAAAAACTTTTAATAAATGCGACAACCTGACTGCCGTGGAGGTGAAACGAACGGAGCCGCTGGCCATCAACAACAACACCTTCACCAACTATACGGGAGCTACGCTCTATGTGCCCAAG
>CACXDY010000154.1 GCA_902766505.1 uncultured Prevotellaceae bacterium | reverse complement strand
AGGTCCAGAGGGGGAACATCGGCACACTTCCCGAGAGATGCCTCATCTGTGCGATGACGCCATCGACGCTGCCCCCATACATGAAATAATAATCGATGAAATCCGCCACCTCTGAGGAGAAGGACATACCCTGCGGACCATCGTCAAAGGTGGTGGGAGAATAGTTGTCCCAATAAAGGCCCCAACCATTCACCGACTGCAACACATTCTGGAAGTCCTGCAAGTTCTCCTGCTCCATCCGGATATGTTCTCCACGACGGTTCAGTTTGCCGTTTTGCAAGGTTCCGAGACCATAGACGGCCTCATTGCGCTGAAGAACGAAGCGCTGGGTGGCCGTCCACCGGCCAGCATCATTCCCTGTCTTTCTTTGTTTGAACTGATAGTCTTTCTCCCTCAGCAGCATCTTTCCCTTTGCCGTCATAAAAGTGACGCACCCAGTCTTCTCATCTAATTTCACGCTGAGTTCACTACTCGACAGGGTATTTCCCTTGCGTGTCACCGACACATTCTCCGGTGCAGCCGTCACCACCAGACTCGCTTTCTTGTTGTGCACCTCCGTAGGGTATTTCACCACATGGACGATACTGGGTGTGAAAAACTCAATATTGACATTTTGGGCACTGCTGACAAAAGTAGCCAGCAATGTCAGCATAAAGATGACAGTCCGTCTCATTCTATATCTATTTAATTGGTTAAGCGTCGTAGCATTTGCAAATTTACAAAAAAATCCAAATTCCCGCTAATACACAACGGCATTTTTCCTGTTTGTGTATTATTCATCTCTCCGTCAGGTCTAAAACACAAACATCATGTTTATTTATCAAAAATGAAATATGGACAAAAAAATCCATCTTTTCCACTTAATTTGACGGACAAAGATTTGTTTTTTGGGCCTTAAAAAGAAATTAAAGCCGTTTTTGTTTCCATGTTTCCATTTTTTTAGTATCTTTGCACTTGGTAAGGCTCAAACGTCTTACCACCGTCCACTCGTGAGAGTCGACATCTCAGATTTTTATTTATATTATAGTAAGTTATGTCATGCACTTAATCGCGAGATTCGGTGCATGTTTTTTTAGAATCCAGGCGAGATAGGAGTCAGGGGCACTACGTCGCCAACGAATTCACATTGGGGATATAAAAGAATTGTAACTTTTCATTTTACAATTATCCCGTTTTTTCAGTAACTTTGCCCCCCGAAAATAATAGAATGTTATGAAACAGAGCAATCTGGTATTTCTTAAATATTTCATGCTATTTTTCACACTGCTGACTACCAATGTGATAACTGCACAGGAAAAGAATATCGAAACCATCTTCGTCGAAGGTATCCCCTTTAACATGGTGAAAGTGAAAGGCGGAACCTACACCACCTATCATTCCCCCGCCGACAGTGTGGGTGAAACTATCACCGTAAGCGATTTCTATATCGGTGAGACCGAGATTACCCAACAAATCTGGGAAGCCGTGATGGGTGAAAATCCATCCAAGCACCTGGCCCCCCATCATCCTGTGGAATGTCTGAGATACATTGACTGCGAACTGTTTCTGATGAAACTCAACCATCTCACCCGCCATAATTTCCGGATGCCTACCGAGGCAGAATGGGAATATGCCGCACGTGGTGGAGAGAGAGACAGCATCACCCTATTTTCTGGCAGCAACGACATCGACTCTGTAGCGTGGTACTGCAACAACAGCGGCAACACCTCGCATGATGTGAAGTCAAAAGCCCCTAACGGGCTTGGCATCTATGACATGAGCGGCAATGTGAGCGAATGGTGCAGTCAACCGAAAGTTCCCAATACCCGTTCCTCTCTGGTAGGTGACCGTTTGATGGTACACCGCGGCGGTGGTTTTCTCGATTTTTCCAACCACATTCTTGTCACCGACCGTCAGGAATGCCATGAAACCGTCTGGAGTGCCGATGTCGGCCTACGCATAGCAGAATAATCAAGACCTATCAATCTGTCACCCCATGAATAAATTTCTTATTCTACTCTTTTCACTTACTACTACTTATTCGGCCAAGGCTCAGATTACCCGACCTGAAGAGTTTCATTCCAAATACAAGTTGGCCAAGGTGATGATGATGGGCCGTCATCATGTCAGGTCTGGGGCCATTACCAACAGAGAACACCGTGTGACGCCTCATGAATGGCACCAATGGGAGGTGGAAGAGGGAAACCTCACCCAACGAGGTGCTTTGCTGGAAGAGCAGATGGGTATTTTTTTCAACCTTTGGTTGTCCAAAGAGCAACTTCTGGGCTTTTCCGACCCTTCTTCCGCAGACAGTGTGCATATCTATGCCAACAGCATGGAACGAACAATCGAGACGGGTCGGAATTTCGCCAAAGGCCTCATGCCCGGAAAAGACCTGCAAGTGGTTTACAACACGTCGGTAGAGATGGGTAAGATGGACCCCGTCTTCAACACCGTTTCCTCGAAGACCTCAGATGTACTGAAAAAGAAAGCCAATGCCGAGATAGACTTGCTTTGTGGTGAAGGAGGCCTTCGTGAGGCCATCAGCCAGTTGGAACAAGATGCCGAGGTCATGGCCGACATCATAGACATGACATCATCTACGGGTTGTCTGGAAGCCAACGCCTGCTCTTTCCATTTCGACAACCCCTATATCAGCCTCAGCCGTAATGCCATGCCGAAAATCCAGGGGGGCAATCTCTACACAGCACAGTTGGTTTCCGGCAATCTGATTTTGCAATATTACGACATGCCCGAATCGGCAGGTCATATCTTTGGCCACGAAATAACCGAGGAGCAACTCTATACGATAGGCAGGGTGAAGGATCTGTGGTGCCACTGGAGCATGTCCTACCATTCGGTAGGAACAGACATCTGCCATCTCTTTTTGGAAAAGATGAGAAAAGAAATCACCAACCCTGTCAACAAGATTATCTATTTAGTGGGTCACGACTCCACCATAGCAGGTCTTACAGGAGCACTTGAGATGGACGAATACACACTTCCTGCGACACCAGAATGCAAGACCCCACTCGGAGGGAAAATCGTGGTGGAAGTGTGGCAGGATGAAAACAAGCAACAATATGTGGCTCTGAATTACGTCTATCAAAGTGCCCAGCAGATTCTGGGACTTGACCAACTCAGCCTAAGCCATCCACCGATGATGGTCCCGCTAAGTCTGAACAAACTGGAGCAGAACGCCGACGGACTCTATCCCTTTGAGCAGTTCATGGGGCTTCTGAACAATGCCATTGATGCCTACGACACACTTGACGAGTATCTTCCCAACGATGTCAACCTTGACAGAAAGGTTGACATGTTGGATGTTGTAGATATTATACTCTATTTGAAAGGCATTCCTTTCAAACACTTCGTATCATCGGTGGCAGATATCAACAAGGATGGCTCTGTGACGGAGATGGACGTGCACAGCCTCATCAGCAAAGTAGCAGAACCTTAACCCAGATTCACCAAGATGCGGAAAACCTTTCCTGGAGCCTCTGCCCATTGGCACATGGCATCGTGTGCCTCTTCGGGTGTCACCACCTTGGAAATCAGTTCATCCACGGGGCATGTCCCACGCTCAAGGTAATGGATGACGGCACGGAAATCTGACGGCAAGGCATTGCGCGACCCACGAATGTCGAGTTCTTTCTGCACGAAGAATTTAGTCTGGAAGGACACCTCCGTCTTGGCATATCCGATACAGATGACCCGTCCGGTGAAAGCCGCCTCGTTGACTGCCATCTGATAGGTAATGGGGCTGCCCACTGCCTCAACGATCACATCAGGTCCAAATCCACCGGTCATCTCAGCCAGCCGGGCATGTACGTCCTCGGTCAGTGTATTAATGGTGTAAGTGGCACCCATTCTCTTGGCCAAGGCCAATTTCTCATCATCGATATCAGCGGCTACCACAGTGGCACCTCTCAACGCGCTGCGCACGACGGCACCCAGTCCCACCATACCACAGCCGATGACCATCACCACATCGATATCAGTGACCTCAGCCCGTGAGACAGCATGGAAGCCCACGCTCATTGGTTCGATGAGTGCACACGTGCGGACGTCAAGTTTGTCGGCAGGAATGATTTTCTCCCACGGCAGCACCATATACTCGCGCATGGCACCATTACGCTGCACACCGAGCGTCTCATTATGCTCACAGGCATTCACCCGTCGGTTGCGGCACGAGGCACACTTCCCACAATTGGTATAAGGATTGACGGTCACCACCATACCCGGTTGGAGAGAATCAGGCACACCCTCGCCCACTTCCTCAATCACTGCACCCACTTCATGTCCAGGGATGACAGGCATGTTCACCATCGGGTTTCGCCCGAGGAAAGTACTGAGGTCAGAACCACAAAATCCCACGTAATTCATTCTCAGCATTACCTCACCAGCACCAAGCACCGGTTTGTCGATTTCCACGACATTCATTTGCCTCTCGGCAGAAATTTGTATAGCCTTCATTTTGTTTTCGTTTGTTTTGTCTAACTGTTCTTCCATCTCACCCTCATCTGGTCGCCAATGATGTTGCGCACCTCCTTCACCAACTCTTCGTCCATCGGAGCTTCCACATATTCGATATTTTTGACCACATTATCGGGATTCGTGCTGCTAAACAGCGTTGTTGCGATGCGCGGGTTCAGACTGGTGGAATACTGCATGGCAAGACGCTCGATGGGATAGCCCTGTTGCTGGCAGAACTCCGCGGCTTTGCGGCAAGCCTCTTTCAGAGAAGCCGGAGCAGGATGCCAGTCGGGGGTTCCCCTCATGGACAGCAATCCCATGGACAGCGGAGAAGCATTGATGACACCGATGCCGCGTTCCTCCAGGAAGTCGAGGTAGTCGAGCAGCATATCATCGTTAAGGCAATAATGGCAAAAACAAAGCACACTCTCCACGGTGCCCGGCTCGGAATGCTCAATCACCCACTTCAGGTTTTCGGGCTGCAAGTCGGTGATGCCCACGTGACCTACAACTCCCTTTTTCCGCAATTCCACCAAGGCCGGCAACGTCTCACCCACGACTTGGTTGAGGTCGGCAAATTCCACATCATGGACATTGATCAAGTCAATAAAATCCACATTCAAGCGCTCCATACTCTCATAGACGCTCTCAGTGGCACGCTTGGCGGAATAATCCCAGGTATTGACACCATCCTTACCATATCTTCCCACCTTGGTAGAAAGGAAATAGCGGTCGCGCTTGATATCCTTCAGCGCCTTTCCCAGCACCATCTCGGCTTTCAGATGTCCATAATAGGGTGAGACATCAATAAAATTGATGCCATGGTCGAGAGCCACGTTGACGGCTCTGATGCCCTCTTCCTCACGAAGTCCGTGAAACACACCTCCGAGTGAGGAGGCGCCAAAACTCAAGTTCGACACTTTCATGCCGGTCTTTCCAATCTCGTTGTAAATCATATCCCTGGTTTTTCGCAATTTGTTTTGCAAAGGTAATGCAAATCCCCTAAACGGCCATTTATTTCCGACACTTTTTCATAGCATGGCCGAGATGTTTTCCAAATGAAGACTTTGTATATCAAAAAATAACATTATCTTTGCAGCGTGGGGGTCGAGAAAGAGGTAGAATCCCATAAAAAATGAATCAGGAAAAATCAATCCAATATAAATCCAACTATGAACAGAAACAGAGTCAGCGAGTTATTTGACATCGAATATCCCATCATCCAAGGAGGTATGGTATGGATCAGCGGTTGGCGCCTTGCCGCCGCCGTGAGCAATGCCGGTGGCCTCGGCCTACTCGGAGCAGGTTCCATGCATCCAGAAACCTTGGTGGAGCACATCCATAAATTGCGCGAGGCGACAGACAAGCCCTGGGGAGTCAATGTTCCCCTTATGTACCCAGAGATAGACCGGTTGGTCGATATCCTCATTTCCGAGGGAGTGAAAATCGTCTTCACCTCTGCAGGCAGTCCCAAGAAATACACCCAGCGTTTCCACGATGCCGGCATGAAAGTGGCCCACGTCGTCTCCAGTTCCAAATTTGCACGCAAATGCGAGGAAGCCGGTGTGGATGCCGTCGTTGCCGAGGGATTCGAGGCAGGTGGCCATAACGGACGTGAGGAGACCACTACTCTCACGCTGATTCCCCAGGTGCGGAAAGCCACCTCCCTGCCCCTGATAGCGGCAGGTGGCATCGGTTCCGGCGAGGCCATGCTTGCCTCTATGGCATTAGGGGCCGAAGGCGTTCAGATAGGCACCCTTTTTGCATTGACCGAGGAGAGCAGTGCCTCACAGGCATTCAAGCAGCGCTGCATCAGTTTGGAGGAAGGAGACACCATGCTCACGTTGAAGCAGTTGTCGCCCACGCGCCTTATCAAGAATGCGCTCTATGACCGTATCAATGAAGCCGAGAAAGCCGGCACCACAGTAGAGGAACTCCGTTCCATCCTTGGCCAGGCAGCCGCCAAGCGCGGTATTTTCGAAGGCGACCTTGAGCAAGGAGAATTGGAGATAGGACAGATAGCCTCAGCCGTCAAGAGAATACAACCGGTGAGTATGGTGATGCTTCAACTGATTGCAGAGTTTGAGCATGCCCGTGAGCGTGTCATCAATCTGTAACCATCTCTTTCATCCATTTTCCACGGAAAAGCCTTGCTGAAAGCAACAGTCCACGGATGGTGAGTTCGATGGCCATGGCAATCCACACGCCCACCAAACCATAATTGACAGACAACGCATAGGCCAGGGAGAGCCTCACAAACCACATGCTGCACAGACTGATGACAGCAGGTTTGAGTGTATCGCCTGCGCCCACACACACCGACACGGCCACGATGGACGCTGCGAACATCGGTTCAGCAAAGGCTTCGATGCGAAGGCAACGTGCGCCCAATACCCGGATTTCCTCTACAGGAGTCATCACACCCATCATATCGTAGGCAAGCACAAACATGATGGCTCCCATGACAGCCATGACCACCATGCCACTATAGAGAGACATGCGTGCAAAATTTCTGCAGATATCCTTCCTACCGGCTCCAAGACTCTGTCCTATCAGGGTGGTGGCCGCCTCACCGACACCATGTCCTGGCATATAACAAAGACTCTCCGCCGTGATGCCGAGTGTATTGGCAGCAATGGCAATGGTTCCCAAAGGAGCAACAATCATCGTACTGACAATCTGTGCCCCGCTCATGAGCACCGACTGTGCCGCCATGGGCAGTCCTATCTTCAAGGCATTACGCAGATAGTCACCGACCCAGTAGAATTTCTCGCCCACTCTCCTGAGCGACAACATCTGGTTGCGGAAAATGGCGATATATGCCATTACCAGACCACAAATGAAGATAGAAAGAGAGGTGCCGATGGCTGCCCCCATCACCCCGAGGCCGCAGATGTAGATAAAGAAATAGTTGAACACCACATCAAGCACACACATCGCCACGCTTACCATACTGGGAATGCGCATATTGCCAGAGCATTTCAGCATGGCACCCGCAAGGCTGTTCAACTGGAAGAAAGGAGCCGACAGGGAGAAAATGAGGAAATACATGGATGCATCATGAGCGATATCCGCATTTCCACCCAACCAGAAAGGCAACGGTTTGGCTATGGCTACTGCCATAAGGGTCATAGTGATACTGAGCAGGGAGGTGACAATGAGAGCATGCCTGAACACCTGCCGCGCTTTCTCAAAGTCCTTGGCACCGATGAAATGCGCCACCTGCACGGAAAATCCCATGGAAGCCGCACCGGTGAGACTGCCAAACAGCCAAGTGGTCGTCTCCACCAATCCGCATGCCGCCGAGGCATTGGCACCAAGATGGCCCACCATGGCCTGGTCGATAAAAAACATGACCACACTGGTAATCTGAGCCAATATGGAAGGTATACTCAACTGAACTATCAGATTGAGTTTGTCGCCATTGGTCAACGGTTTTCCATCACGGATGAATCCCAGCAACTGGTCACTATTTTTACCAAAAATCCTCATTGAGGTGCAAAGTTAGTGAAAGCGATGATAATGGACAAAAAAAAGCAGAAAAAACGGGTGGACAACCGACTCAATCGGCTCCACCCGCACTATCTAATACATATGCTTTCTCTATAAAATGTCCGATATTACTTTTTCTCTATGGAATTCTCGAACAATAATCCTGATGCAATCAAAGTTGCAAATAACAATAAAATTGTCTTCATCTTTTTACCCTTTCTAATACTTTAAATTAAACATACACATCTGTCTCACGACATGAGTGGTCGAAAAATTCAATGCTGTTCAATCTTCGCCTCACGGCTTTGATTTGTTATCCTTAACTACAATCTTAACTACCTTTCTAATACCCTATCAGATCTTTTTTCAATACCAAATCTCTTAATTACTAATCCTGATCTTTTATTTAATGTTTCACTTTTTATATCTTTTATCCTGCAAACATTTCTCAATGCTGTATCCTGAATGCTGATCTTAATTCCTTTTGACGATGCAAAATTAACACTGTTTGCGCACACAGCAAAGGTTTTTGCCCATTTTATGCCCAAATGTGCCCGTTTCTTGACTTACATCAAAACACAAAGAAAGGCATGCCGGTGATTGACATGCCTTCCCTATTTTTAGTCAAATAGACATCAATTGTTTTCGGGACGCAGTTTGCGGACGGTCTCGCCTGCGCGCCACATTTCCTTATTGCGCATGGCTTCCAGTTCCTTTTCCAGTCCAACCCTGTAGTCGGGTTTCGAGTTGGCATCGATGGAAATCTGGGCCTCCTTGCCCGTCTGCACGGAGAGATACAGCCACTCCATCACAGGTTTGATGGCATCGCGGAATCTTGGAGCCCAGTCGAGAGCTCCCCTCTGTGCTGTGGTGGAGCAATTGGCATACATCCAGTCCATACCTTTGGCACCGAAGAGCGGGCCAAGACTCTGGGTAAGTTCCTCTACAGTCTCATTGAAAGCCTCTGAGGGAGAGTGTCCGTGCTCGCGGAGCACCTCATACTGTGCCTCGAGCAATCCTTCGATGGCTCCCATGAGCGAACCGCGCTCACCTGTCAGGTCAGAAGTAGCCTCGCGCTCGAAGGTCGTCTTGAAGAGGTATCCGGCACCGATGCCGATACCGAATGCGATGGTACGCTCCTCAGCCTTGCCTGTAGCATCCTGATAGACAGCATACGAGCAATTGAGTCCTCGACCCTCAAGGAACATGGTACGCAGTGAGGTACCCGACCCCTTGGGAGCAACGAGAATCACATCGACATCCTCTGGGGGCACCACACCAGTGCGGTCATTCCAATTGATGGCAAATCCATGTGAGTAATAAAGAGCCTTTCCAGGAGTGAGGAAAGGTTTGATACGGTCCCAAACCTGTATTTGTCCGGCATCAGAGAGAAGCATGCAAACGATAGTACCTTTCTCGGCAGCCTCCTCGATAGAAAAGAGTGTCTTTCCCGGCACCCATCCATCAGCGACGGCTTTCTCGTAAGTTTTTCCCTCGCGCTGTCCGACTATCACATTGAAACCATTGTCACGCAGGTTGCAAGCCTGTCCAGGTCCCTGGATACCATATCCTATCACAGCGATAGTCTCATTTTTCAACACCTCACGCGCCTTTTCGAGTGAGAACTCCTTGCTGGTGACCACTGTCTCAAGTACGCCACCGAAATTCATTTCTGCCATATATGATTCACGATTTTTGCGCCCCTGCGGGCGTCAGTTTGTTATAATAATCTCCTAAAGGAAGTTGATTTCTCAGAAATTGCGGCAAAGTTACGAATTAAAGGCGAAACGGCCAAAAATACTTTCAATCTTTTACAAATGCCACGAGACATCTGCAGATTTCCACATTCTCGCCAGTATTCGCATCCACTCTTTCCATCCTGACATGAAAGGTAAGGTCTTCTTCTTCGCGGTACACCTGGATTGTATCCCCGCAATGCGCCTCTGCCACATAGGCTATTTCTATCCTACGCACACGGTGGTGTTCATACCAATCCAAATCCCACAGGTCGAGCACATGCTCAATGTATTTCACGCTGTTGAAGTGCCCATTGATATCCACATCATTATATCTGGCGATGAAAGAGTTGACCAAAGAGGCCTCGGGCGACACGTTGACACGTGAACTCTTTGCGATGGGGCATGGTTTCTCCCGGTCGACATAATTGGCCAGCGAGCCTTCATGGATATCAAGCAGATTGGCAGGTTGCCTTGTCACCGTGTCAATCATGGCCCATACCGACCGGCCATATCCATAGGTTTTTCCCGTAGCCTGGTCCATCACATGGAAATTACGGTTGGTGAAGAAACGCATGGCAGTCTCCACCCACGTCTCTATTTGGAACCGCGCATACATGGGCGGCATTTCCTCCATCTCTATGGCCAGTCTTGAGAGCACCCACGTCTTGTTGACAGTGTTGAGATAGGCCATACCGAATCCACGGTCGCTGGAATGAAAGTCAGCGGCGTTGAGCAGATGGTTGCCGAGATGTCCCATGAAGAGCCTTTTCGAGAAATCGCAGTGGAAAGGCTCTGCCATGAATTCATAACATCCTATTTTATCTTTCAGCATTCTGATAATCCTTTTCTTGTTGTTCGAGAAAAGCACTGACCTCTTCCTCAGTGCTGCGTGTGATGGCTATGCGCCCACTTCGTGTATACTGCAGTACACATCCGAACTCATTCAGCGCTTTAAACAAGGAGACGATATCCTCGGTCATGCCACTTTTCATCACAGCCAGATAAGTGGGGTTCACCTCGGTGATGGTGGCGTCATACCTCCTGATAATCCTCGAAATCTCGGGATTGTCGAGCACCAAGGGTGTGGCAAGTTTGTAAAGTCCCGTCTCGCGGATGAACAGTTGGTCGTCGGTGTAAAACTTGGCCTTCACCACGTCAATCTTCTTCTCTATCTGCTTGGTGATTTTCTCTATCTGGTCGAGATTACTCCAAGCGGTGATGGTGTACTTGTGTACCCCTTCGATGCTGGATGCCGACACATTCAGACTCTCGATATTCACCTGTCTGCGGGTAAAGACTGCGGTAATTTGATTGAGTATACCCGCGATATTCTCCGAGTACACCAACAGCGTATATAGTTTCTTTTCCATGATACTCCCTTGTTATGCGTCAATTTCCAACATCATATCATCGACACTCTTGCCCGGTGGTGTCATGGGCAACACATTGTCATCTTCCAGGATGGCACATTCAAGCAGGAATGGCCCTTTGGTGGCCAGCATCTCCTCCACCGCCTCCTGCAGGTCGGCACGGTCGGTGACCAGCCGGTAGGCTATGCCGTAGGCATCGGCTATGGCTGCATAGCGGGGGTTCTTCATCCGCGTGAACGACTTCCTGCGCTGGAAGAACATATCCTGCCACTGCCGCACATTGCCAAGGAAATTGTTGTTAAGCAAAACCATTTTTACTGGAATCTGATGTTCCATAATGGTGCCGAATTCCTGAATGCTCATCTGTATACCGCCATCACCCATAAAGAGGCAGACGGTGCGGTCGGGAGCGCCAAAGGTGGCTCCCATGGCAGCCGGCACCCCGAATCCCATGGTGCCGAGTCCACCACTGCTGACCACGGAGCGGTGTTTAGCAAACTTGAAATACCGGCAGGCGAACATCTGATTTTGTCCCACGTCGGTGACCAGCACAGCATCGCCCTTTGTCGCCTCAGCCACGACATTCACGACCTCACCCATCAGCAAGGGACCCTGCTGTGGATGGATGGCCGGACGCACCACCTTGTTGTTCTCCCTCTCCATCAAGGGGAGGAAACTCTCCCGCCAACTACGATGGTCGGCCTGTTGCAGCAAAGCAGTGATAGCGGGCAGTGTGACCTTACAGTCACCCACCACGGCCACATCGGTTTTGATATTCTTGTCGATTTCCGACTTGTCGATATCGAGATGGATGATTTTTGCCTGCCGTGCATAGGTATCCGTACGCCCGGTTACCCTGTCGCTGAACCTCATACCGATGGCCACGATCAGGTCACAATCCATCTCCTTCACATTGGGTGCCAAATTACCGTGCATGCCAAGCATGCCAATATTGAGTGGATGGTCGGAGACCAATGCCGACAAGCCCAGCATCGTGCGCCCCGCCGGCATATCTGCTTTTTCCAGAAATGCCTTCAACTCTTCGTAGGCATTGCCCAGTTCCACGCCCTGTCCTACCAAGGCCAAGGGACGCTCAGCCTGATTGATCAGTTGGGCGGCCTTTCTCACACACTCCTCATCGACCTTGGGAAAAGGCACATAACTACGGACGAAATCCACCTTTTGTGGTTTCCATTCCGTCTTTTGAGTCTGTGCGTTTTTGGGGAAGTCGAGAACCACGGGACCCGGTCTT
>CACXDY010000153.1 GCA_902766505.1 uncultured Prevotellaceae bacterium | reverse complement strand
ACGGATGAGGATATCGATGTGGATGGTATGTTCCTCTCGGATGACACCAACAATCCTACCAAATATAAGATATCTAAGGATGGTACAAACGTCAATACCGTTCTGCCCGCTCATGGCTACATGATTATATGGTGTGACAAACAGGCCACTACGTCTAAAGCACTTCATGCACCTTTCAAAATCAATGGTGAGGGTGGCTTCATGATGATTTCCTCTGCCGACCGCAAATGGGACAATGTCATCTATTACTCGGCTCATGATGCAAGTTGTACAGTGGGAAGATTCCCGGATGGTGGCAAGAACGTCTATCTGATGAATGTGCCCACCATTGAGAAATCAAATATCCTCTCCAGTTACATGACTGACGTCGACCAGTCGTTGGGTATACCTGAAAAATCCATGTACATTGCCTCTGCCAATGGTCTGCGAATCTGTTATGCCGGTCAACAGGTGATTGTGAGAAGTGAGGAGGTGAATGCGGCCAACGTGGCTATCTATACTTCGGATGGCCGTATGGTAGAACAGCAATATGTTACCCTCAATAAAGGTCTTGCACGCGTAGATGTTTCCCATCTGTCACAAGGATTCTACATTGCAAGAGCCTTGGGTGAGGATACAACACAAGTTGCCTGCAAGTTCGTCAAATGATGACTTCAGGTTATATCAACAAGAAACGGATTTGCAAACGCAAATCCGTTTCTTTATTATAGTGTGTCAATGATGTCGAATGATTACCCCAGATATTTCATCAATATCTTTGCATTGCCGCTATCGCGTAACTTGGCAATGCTCTTCTCACGAATCTGACGGACACGCTCACGGGTAAGCCCCAGACGGTCACCGATTTCTTCCAAACCCTTTTCGGGTTGGCCGATACCGAAACACTCGCGGATAATGGTAATTTCACGGTCTTTGAGCACTTTGTTGAGGACAGTGTCAAGTTCCATCGCCATGGACTCATGGTCCACATGACGGTCGGTTCGGCTGTCATCTCCACTGGGCATCACATCCAACATGCAATTGTCCTCACCGTCCTGGAAAGGAGCATCTATGGATACATGATGACCGTCGGCCATCAGACTTTGACCAATCTTTTCCTCATCTATTTTTGTAGCCTCCGACAATTCGGATACTGAGGGGTGACGCATGTTCTCCTGCTCAAACCTGTTGATTTCATGATTGATCTTGTTCAATGAACCAACCTGGTTGAGTGGAAGACGTACAATGCGGCTTTGCTCAGCAATGGCTTGGAGAATGCTTTGGCGAATCCACCATACTGCGTAGGAGATAAATTTGAAACCACGGGTCTCGTCAAATTTTTGAGCGGCTTTTATCAAGCCGATATTGCCCTCGTCAATGAGGTCGGTAAGGGTCAGTCCCTGATGTTGATATTGCTTGGCTACTGATACCACGAAACGCAAGTTGGCAGTCACCAACTTGTTCTTGGCACGTTCTCCCTCAGGTCCTCCTTTCTTGATCTTCTGAGCGAGTTCAATTTCCTCATCAATCGTTATCAATGGGGCACGACCTATCTCAACAAGATATTTGTCGAGCGCCTCACTTGAACGATTAGTAATGCTTTTGGAAATTTTAAGTTGTCTCATCCTGATTTACCTTAATTTTTAAATAACTTCTTGATTATCAAGCAAATAATTAGTTCTTGTCTTCAATGCGTTGCAAAAGTAATAAAAATAACGGCAGGTTGTTCTTTTTCTTGCTTTATTTTAAATTAAAAAATGTTAAAAAGAACAATCCGCTATAATAGTTTTTCAACAAAAAAGTTAATTATTAATGTCAAGCTGGTTCTATATGTATTCCTATATGGGTGGAAGAACCATATTTCTCTTTTAACTTTTTTTCTATGTTCAAGGCATGTTCATGGGCTTCTTTCACGGTTGTGTCACCTGGAAGCATAATGTCTATCTCAATGGCTATATTGCGGCCAATACGACGGGTAAGCAATTCTTTCGTGACCTGAACGCCTGGTTCGCTGCTGGCAATCTTGATAATCTCCTGTTCTTTCTCTTCAGAAAGACTGGTTTCCATTAATTCTTTCGAGGCATGGATGGCCATTTCCAAGCCAATGCGCATGATAAAGAAACTTACGATGAGCGCCGTCAATGGATCGAGAATACGCCAACGCTCATCCAAGATGATGGCACAACCAATGCCTATGGTGGTTCCTATGGATGAGATGGCATCTGAACGGTGATGCCATGCATTGGATGCGAGAATTGCCGACCCTGCCTCATGAGCATGGTGCATGGTATATCTGTACAGCAGTTCTTTCAACACAATACTTGCAAAGGCGGCGATTAAGGCAATATAGCCCGGTCGCACCAAAACGGTGCCCTGAATGGCTCGGATGGTCTTCACAAGACTTTCATAGCACATGAAAAATCCCAAAACAAGCAAAACAATGCCAAACAGAAGTGTAATCAGGGTGGCAATTTTGCCGTAACCATAATCATGCCGGTCGTCTCGTGGCTTTAGACCAAACTTCACTTGCAGCAATATGATGATGTCCGTCAGGAAATCCGAGAAAGAATGGATAGCATCTGCCAACATGGCCGAAGAATGGCCAACGAAGGCGGCTACAAATTTCAAAATCATCAGAAAGGTGTTGATAAACATGCCTTTCATGGTCACTTGCCGGATGTTATGGATAGGATTGGTGTCTGTCATTTTTGTACGCTTTTGTGCAAAATTACAATGTTAATTCTTATTATGCAAATTTTTTTTCATTACAGTGTTCGTAAACTTCTTTTTTATGCTTAATTTTGCAGCTTCAAAGAGCTGGAAGGTCTCCTCATATAATCATATAATTCACATTTTCATTTGATTATGAAGCAAAAGAAAATATCAAAGTCTCCCAAAAAGACCAATTGGAAAAAGCTAATCACTCTTTCTATTGCTGTTGTAGCTGTGGCTGCTATTGCCTGGCTGGCAGTCGTTTTGTTTGGAAATAGCTATAAAACCAATGCCATGAAAATGAAAGTGAATACGGTGGTGGCTGCCAGGTTAGCCAACATCATGTTCAGTGATTTTCAAGACAATTGGCTGAGGGTGGAGACAGAGAAGTTGGCACTCAACGACAAAGGTGTTGTGGTGTCTACCGATGATGCAAAGCAGGTCATTAAATGGCGGCAACAGTTTTTCCAGTCGAATGGTTCCACCGAGGCTTTGCAAAAATTGATGGATGAGATAGATGGTAACTTGGGGAGCATGAAACTGACTCCTGCAAAATACCGTGAGACGAAGGAAAACTTTATCAAGACGGGCACGTTGCTCAAAGAATTGGTGGCTCTTACTAAGAACCCTGGTGATTCTCTTGTGGGTATGGTGGAGAAAATCAGCCAGCTGAATACTGATATTGAGAAGACGATGGAACCAACTGACTTCAATTTCTGGGTTACTTTTGATGATATCAAACTGAAAGCAGACGAAGTGGCTACGACTATATCTGACAAGAATGTGGTGGAACAACTTGGAAAAGACCAGCAAAACTTGAGTAACAATGCCATCAATGTATTGAAATACAAGAAAATGGGATTCCAAGAGTTACCCAAGGGGAAAGGGGTCCTATATAAGGAAATCAACAAGGGAAAAGGTCCCAAACCAAAAGATAATACCAATGTGAAGCTTCATTATGAGGGAAAATTGATGGATGGAACGGTCTTCGACAGTTCTTATAATAGAGGTGAACCTGTCACCATGCGTCCCAGCCAGACGGTTCCGGGTTTCTGGCATTCTTTGTTGCAAATGCAGGCAGGGTCAAAATGGGAGATTTATATTCCATACCAGGAAGCTTATGGAAATAGGGCTGCGGGTGCCGTAAAACCTTTCTCTGACCTTTTCTTTACCATTGAAGTCATTTCGTTAGAAGATTGATTATGAACAATTTCAACAACATGAAAGGCCATACCGCAATCTTTATGGCCAATGTGATTTTCGGATTAGGTGTGCCTGTGAGTAAAGCACTGTTGGATAACTGGGTGACTCCACTCGGATATATGGCATCAAGATGCGTGGGAGCCACTATCATTTTCTGGATCGTGGCATGTTTTATGCCGAAAGAAAAGGTGGAACGCCGTGACCTGCTGACCATGCTGGCGGGTGGCTTGCTGGGATTTGTTATCTCTCAGACTCTCACCGCCGAGGCACTGAAATATACAACACCTGTATACTTTTCATTGGTGGCAGCGTTGACTCCTGTCTCTGTGATGATTCTGGCTGCCATCTTCCTCAAGGAATCCATTACGGGACTTAAAATAGTAGGTGTCGTGATGGGTATTGCTGGTGCCTTGCTCATGCTCTTCACGTCATGGACCAGTGGAACAGGTTCCAATGATTTGCTGGGCATCTCCTTGGCGGTTCTCAGTGTGTTGACATGGGCTGTCTACCTGATTATTACGCGTAAGATATCGGCAAAATACTCTGCAGTCACACAGATGAAGTATTTTTTCCTCATCTCCATGATTGTCATTGTGCCCATCGCTTTGTGTACCCAACCATCGCAACCTCTGTATTCCTCAGAATGGGAGTGGAGTGGGGTGCTTGAAATGGCTTTCATCGTTCTATTCGCCACAGGATTGGGCTATTTCCTCATTCCCTATGCCATGAAGTATCTGAAGGCCACAACGGTTAGCATTTATACCAATATTCAACCAGTTGTCGCTTCACTGGTTGCTATCGCCATTGGCCAGGACCTGCTCACATGGGATAAACCATTGGCAGCCATTCTGGTTCTACTCGGCGCATATATCGTGACAATGCCTGATAAAAAGGAGAATGCTTGATGGGCTACTGAAATAGGATGATGTTGACAACTGCCATCACATCTACTACGGAGACGTTGCCATCCTTATTCAAGTCAGCTAACTGTTCTATGAATTCTGATGGTGCGTCATCAAGGATGTAGGAAACAATCATCATGGCATCGACGACAGAGACTGTGCCGTCATTGTTCACATCTCCTGCTGTACCCGATTTTATGGTCAAGGGGATGAGGCAACCAGCCAATTCCTCCCATTCTTCATTGGCGCTTGTCACAAAGGCCTTTCTTGCTTTTCCTGTCGCAGAACCGTCGGGGATTTCGTCATTCGCTTCGATATAGATAGAGAGTATTCCTCCTTCTTTTCCCTGAAGTTTGCCTTCCGGTTGGGTGCATGTGATGCGATAAAGTCCCTTGCCTGTTTCCTGAATATTGACGGAAGCATTTGAAGAGTGACGTGATGTTAACCAATAGAGATAGTCGTTCTCGTTTTTTACAATGGAGATTCCCTCGGGCAATGAAAGGTCGAATTCGTAATTCCCTACTTCGTAGTTTCCATTCTTCATCCCGATGGATAACGTGCCGGTTCCTCCTTTATAAAGAAGAGTCTCTTCTGATGTCATGCGTTCCGCAATAGGTGAAATACGGGAGAATTTTTTCCAATAATTGGCTGTTTGATAGTCGTCAAGGGATATTTCTGGCACATAAAGTGCGGTTGCGGTATATCGGCTCGCAGAGAAAGGCTCCCCGGTTACACGGGGGAGGTCTTCTGCGTAGATGGTAAATTTAGTCAGTTGGGAGCAATTGGTGAATGCACCTGAACAAATGGTAAGTATATTGCTGTGAATAGTCAGACTATTCAGACTATTGCAACTGTTGAAGGCAGAAATACCAATATAATCGACTGATGCTGCTACTTTTACACTGGTCACCTTCTTGCAAAGGAAAAATGCATAATCTGAAATGGTGGTTACTGAAGAGGGTATCGTATAATCTCCTTCTTTACCGCCAGGAAAACACAACAGGGTCTTTTGTGATTTGTCGAATAATACTCCGTCTTCGGTCATGTAGAAATTGTTGGTGTCCGGCAGGTCTATTTTCGGAAGGAGTACACAGCCTCTGAAAACAGCCATGCCAATCTTTTCCACTGTGGAAGGAAGAGAGGCTCTGGTGATTTTTGAACAACTCTCAAAAGCTCTGTCTCCAATCTCTGTGACTCCTTCTGGTACAGAAACCGAAGTAATGTTCGTGCAGCTGCTAAAAGCATATTTCCCAATATATTGAAGCGTTGAGGGTAATGTGATGCTTTTAAGGCTGCTGCAATAATAGAAAGCATAGTCACCGATGACAGTCACTTCGCTGGGAATGCTGATGGATTGAAGCGCACAGCAATTGTGGAAGGTCTCGTTTTCTATCCGGGTAACACCTGATGGAATGTTGATACTCTTCATGGATGTGCAACCTCTGAAAGCGTCTTGACCAATGGCGGTGACGGAGGATGGAAGCGTGATAGCTGTCAACTTGGTGCAACCATAAAATGCGGAATTGTCTACTTTGGTGACTGTGGAAGGTACGGTATAGGTACCTGTCTTTCCTCCTGGGCAGGCGATGATGGTAGTCTTTGCTTTATTAAACAGCACTCCGTCAACAGTGGTGTATACGGGATTGGATGGGTCAACGGTGATATTCAACAATTTGTTGCAGGCGGCAAAAGGTCGGTCACCTAATACCGTCAAGGTGGATGGGAGAGTTATACTCGTCAATTTGTTGGAAGAAGCGAACACTCCGTCCTGGGCCGCTGTTACCGTATAGCTTGCGCCATCGTATTCCACTGTCTGGGGGATGACCACGTCTCCCTCATAGCCATTGTTCAAACCAATAACGACGCCTCCTTCTTCTCCTTCTTGGGAACCTTCAGGAACTACCATGGCATTCCCGTTTGACAAGGTGCTGTAATAGATACCGTTTACTTCAAAAGTGACAGCTTGAAGGCAGAGTACTGTAGCAAGGAATATACCAGTGAAAATGACTCTTCTCATCCTTGTTCAAAAGATTGTTTTGTTGATTTGTCTTTAGAAGTATAAGCTTATTTCCCGCCCATGCGTCTGCGGATGTCGTTATAGGCGGCTACCCAGTCTGTGTCCAATGAAAATTTGGTGTCGTAACCTTCATGGAGTATGTAGGCAAGTACCATTTCCTTGTTGGGGTCATGAAAACGGGGATGGGCAAGACTGATGCTCTTGAATAGATTGATGACGTTCTGACGGTCTTTCTTCGGCGACATGGCCAATTTGCCCTGGAACAGGTTGATAAACTGAAAGAGTGCAAGGGCTTGATGGTCCAGCAGGGTGGCCGAACTGTCAGGGGTCAGCTTGTAGGATTTGGATCCAAGATAGTATAAGGCATCTTTCTTGAATGTGGCGATCTTACGCTCTGACAAAGAGCGGGAGGTGTCATCAGCAACGGCTTTGGCCATGCGGATAGCCTCATTGTAAGCATCTTGTGCCATTGTGGTGGTCACCACGGAGAAAAGTGCTAAAGCGATAAGTAAATGTTTCATCATTTTTTTGATTATTTTTCTGTTGGTTCAATTTTTATCTAAATGCAGGTGATGACTGATACAAGGAGGTAGTTCCTCTTCATAATGGGTCACCATAATAAGAGTTTTATTGTGTCGGTGGCAAAAAGCCTCTATGATATCTTTTACTAATTGTCGGTTGCTGTCGTCAAGACCATGCAAAGGCTCGTCGAGTATCAACAACTCGGGGTCTTTCACAAAGGCACGTGCCAATAACACCAGGCGTTGCTCACCGCTTGACAGGCTGAGGAATGTGCGGTCGCAGAGCTGTCCTATTCCAAAAATGTCCATCCACCAACGGCAGGTGAGGTATTCTTCTTCTGTAGGACGGGCGTATAAACCGATGGAGTCCTTAAGGCCACTGGCGACTATCCGCACACATGGGAGGTCTTGTTTGTAGGCTCGGTGCATCTCGGGGGAGACATATCCTATGTGGTGCTTGATATCCCAGATGGTTTCACCGGTTCCGCGAGGACGGTCAAATAGAGTGATGTCACAAGCATAACCTTGTGGGTTGTCGGCACAAATCAAACTCAAAAGGGTGGATTTGCCTGAACCATTCTCACCGCTCAGTGCCCAACACTCACCATTCTTGACCACCCAGTCCAAATTGCGCAATATCGTCCGCTCTCCATAGCGGATACTCACTTTTCGAAGTCTGACTATTTCATCCGCATGATAATCTGCACTTGAATAGGGCAGGTCGGCAATGGCTTGCGCCTTTTCAGGACTTAGAACATGAGCTGGACGAGGGCGTCGGATGGTGTTGTATACCGAGATGGGCATGCTCTTACCGACATTTTTGTCTTCCACGCATACCACATGGGTGATGAATGGAGGGATGTCATCAGTCTTTGAGAGAATTAGGATGAGCTGGATGCCCTGTTCTTGAGAGAGGACAGTCAGCAGGTTGGTCAAAAGAACACGTGTGGAGGCGTCCAAACCAATGAACGGATTATCCATGATTAATATCCTGGGAGAGGAAAACAGTGCTTTGGCCAATTGGTATTTCCTTAACTCTCCACTTGACAAGAGAATGATGTATTTGTCAAGCAACCCATTGAGCCCGAACAGCTCATAGATATGTTGTTGAAGTTTCCGCCGTTCAGCGCTGTCAGCACCAGTAATGAGGAATTCTTCCTCTAATAGAGAACCGGCTGTTGGGGTCTCTTCATTTATCTCTTGCTGGTTCCACCGCTGTTGGAGGTAATAGGTGTTGTCGTTGTCACCTCCATAGCAATCGCGGAACGTGATATATCTGATGTTGTCAGCTGCCAGGGGACGGAGGCTGGGTGAAAAATCATAAATGGGGTCATTCATTAAAAGCGGATGACGGCCAATGAGTATGTCGGCAAGCAGGCTCTTCCCACTACCATTCGCTCCCACAATGGCGATGTGCTCTCCATCATGGGCTTCAAAATCCACTGGATGGTTCATGCGCCATTTGGGCATTCTGACCACGCCATTGGTTATTTTGATGGTTGTTTGCATACTCTCTCTTGGTTCTTGTTTACAAAATCTTTCCAACCCCTGAAGTGTGCCTGGGATTCAGGACGGCCATATTGCATGAAATGACAATAGGCGGCTCCCAAGGCATCTGTAGCATCCAGGAAATGTGGCATGTCGTTTTCTGGTATGTTCAACAGGCGACGAAGCATGCCCGCAACTTGTTCCTTGGATGCGCTGCCGTTTCCGGTGATGGCCATTTTTATTTTCAAGGGAGCATACTCGTGAATGGGAATGTCCCGCTGAATGGCAGCAGATATGGCGACTCCCTGGGCACGACCCAATTTCAACATTGATTGGACGTTCTTGCCGTAGAAGGGGGCCTCTATGGCCATTTCATCAGGCAGGTAAGAGTCGATGATTCCTGTCACACGCTCATAGATGTGCCCTAATTTCAAATAAGGGTCCTGCATTTTGCGAAGGTCAATCACACCCGAAACCAGCAAATTGGCTTTGCTGCCTATGACCTTGATGACACCATAGCCCATCACGGCGGTGCCGGGGTCAATGCCGAGTATGATTTTTTCTGTCATCTGTCTAAAAACGGGTTATATTTCAACTCGTCGCCCATCGTTGTACGTGGACCATGACCTGGTAGGACATTGATGTCGTCGGACATCTGGGCCAACAAGCGGAGGCTTTGGATGATTTGCATCATACTGCCCCCTGCCAAATCGGTCCGGCCTATGCTCCGATAGAACAATGTGTCTCCTGTGAACAAAGTTCCTTCGTCCTCTACCAGAAAACACACAGAACCCTTTGAATGGCCAGGGGTGTGGATGACCTGGATGGTGTGGTCGCCAAAAGTCAATTTGTCGCCATCTGAAAGGAATTCTCCGATGGCAGGATATTGACATTGGGGCCTTAGTCCAATGAATTGAACAGCCTGGTCTGCCAGATGCTCCATTAAATCTGCATCTTCTTGGTGCACTTTTGGTTGAAGACCGTATTCTTCATAGACGGTGTCTATTCCGAAATTATGGTCCACATGGCCATGGGTACAGAGAAGATGGACGGGGCGAAGGCCATGGTCGCTGATGTACTTTTTTAAGGCTTTACGCTCTTCTGAAAAATAGGCACCACAGTCAATGATGACACATTCGCCTGTCGCATCACTCACTATATAGCAGTTCTCCTGCAGCATGTTGCATACCAGTTTCTCAATATTAATCATATTGGAAGGTAGATTAAATGTTTTCCTTTAAACCATTCACCGTCAATCCATTCGCTGATCTCGCTGATTTCCACACTCTTTTTGAAGGGTGCGGTCTCGTTGCTCACATCTCCTCCTTTTAAACAAATGATGCCGTTGGCGATGGAGTTTTGTTGACGGCTTGATATATTTTTACGTACTATGCGTACCAAATCGGGGAGCGGCATCACAGCACGGCTTACCACAAAGTCGTATTTCCCTTTTTCTTCCTCACCTCTAATTTGGGTTGCTTGCACATTTTCCAAACCAAGTGAGCGCGCCACTTCTTTCACTACCATAATCTTTTTGCCTGTACCATCGATGAGATGAAAATCACATTCTGGCCACAATATGGCGAGTGGAATGCCGGGAAAACCGCCACCTGTTCCGAAATCAAGAATCTTTGTTCCAGGACGGGGGGTCAGAGCAAAAGAGATGGCCAATGAATGGAGAACGTGATGCTCATAAAGATGGGTGATGTCCTTGCGGGATATCACATTGATCTTTTGATTCCATTCTCCATAAAGTGCATACAGACTGGAAAATTGCTCTCTCTGCCTCTCGCTCAAATGGGGGAAGTATTGCTCCAACTTATTCATCGCACAAACAACTGTTTAATGTCTGAATTCTTAATTTCTACTTGAATCTCTCCTTTGGAACGGTCTGCTATCTCACCTGCTACATAAACAAAGGTGATGGCTTTCTCTCCAAGGATGAAATTGGAGGTGGGATATACTTCGCTGTTGATAAAAAATCCGGCTTGATGCAAATCCTCCAAACTCTTATTGGCCGACTGCTTGAGTAGACGGTTGAGTATGGCTTCACTGAGGGCTTTCTCGTAACCATGTACGAAAATGTCGTCCAAACTCAATATACGAAGCTTGCCCATGTCTATGTTCTTGCATAGGGTATAGGATGTTTCAACGGTTCCCTGACGGAACGTAATGAATGCCCTGTAATTGAGCACACTGTCTTTTCCTTCTTCTATCGTTGTCGATAATTTGTATCCTATTGAGGCTTGGGCACTGTCTCCCTCTTCTGTGAAAATCCCACTGTAGAACGTATGGTAGTCTTCCGCATATCTCTTGATAAAGGAGTCTACTGCAGCACGTGGAGGGATGTGCTTGGTGCTCAGCGACAGATATTCGGGTGAGAGAATGCCGCTACGGAGCAAACTGTCATTGAGCGGTGAATATTCCTTATTGCTAAAGACTATCATATTGATGTCTACATGACAGTTTGGGGTTGCCAGACTGTCGAGTAGGGGAGAGCTGGATGCTGCTTGGATGGTATCAAGAACGATACCCATCTCACGCATGGTGGGACGGTGATGGCAGCTGGACATAAGAATAGCCGCCAACATGAATGGAAAGAGAAAAATGCCGTGTTTCATGAGAACATTTCTTCACAATATAGCCATACTTTTTCCTGGCTAATGGTATGCAAAGGTAATGAAAACCTTAACGAAACCAATAATAAGCATTCGATTTTTAAACAATGTTATATTTTAATCGTCATTTTTTAGCAAATATGAGAATAATATTGTAAATTTGCATGAATCTAACGCTAAACTATTCCTTTCTAAAATTATGATGTTGAGGAAAATAAGGATCTTTTTGGCAGCTATCATGTTTGTTGGAATAACGCTGCTGTTCTTGGACTTTACTGGTACTGCTCATCAATGGTTGTCTTGGATGCCCAAGATACAGTTCTTGCCGGCTTTTTTGGCTATGAATTTTATCATTGTCTTCGTACTCTTGATTCTAACGTCGGTTTTTGGTCGAATTTATTGTTCGGTCATTTGCCCTTTGGGCATCATGCAGGACGTCATCGCCAAATTCAGACGGAAGAAGAACAAATATTCCTACTCCAAGGCCATCTCTTGGCTTAGGTATACCATGCTGGGCATCATGGTGGTTGCTATCGTCGCAGGATTTGGGTCTTTGATGGCACTTCTTGCTCCGTATAGCGCTTTCGGAAGAATAGCGACTCATCTCTTACAGCCCATCTGGAAATTCGGGAACAATATCTTGGCTTCCTTTGCAGAAAGTGCCGACAGCTATACTTTCTATACGACTGATATTTGGATGAAGGGATGGCCTACTTTTGTTATTGCTTTGGTTACTTTTATCCTTATTGCCATTTTGGCTTGGAGAAATGGAAGAACTTATTGCAATACCATTTGCCCGGTAGGGACTTTCCTCAGTTTCTTTGCCAGAAACTCATGGTTTAAGGTGAGGTTTGACGAGGAGAAGTGCCGGAATTGCTCTCTTTGCAGTAAGAATTGTAAGGCTGCATGTATCGACTATAAATCTCACACTGTGGATTACTCCCGTTGTGTCACTTGTGGCAACTGTCTTTCCAAATGTAAGTTTGGGGCTTTGAAATATTCTTACAAAAGGCCAGCGCCCGTTGAGAAGGAAATAGTGCAGGAGAAATCTGTTGACAGCAGCAAAAGGTCTTTCTTGTTGGCGTCTGCCCTGATGGCAACGGCAGCATTGGCGGAGGAGAAGAAAAAGGTTGATGGCGGCCTGGCTGTTATCGAAGATAAAGTGGCTCCCAAACGAACAACTCCTATTACTCCACCGGGTTCAAACAGTGCACAGAATTT
>CACXDY010000152.1 GCA_902766505.1 uncultured Prevotellaceae bacterium | reverse complement strand
TTGCTCGACCGCGTATAGTTGTTGAAATAGTTGTCGGACAGAATCTCCATCAGGCTCACAAAGTCAGCCATGTGGAGGGCGAATTCCTTCTCGGCACCATTCACCCAAGTCTCCATAGGATTATCGGAATGGAGGAAAGCCGCCTCGTCAACATTGGGGTTGACAATCTCGTCAGGGCCAACCAGGTCGCAGCCACCGAGCAGCAGGGCTGCCATCATCATGGGAAAATATCTCAGTTTCATCGTTTTCTTATTTATGAAAAGGCATGTAATCGTTGACTAAAAACTTACTTTTGCGGTCAGTACATACTGTCGGGGCAGACTATAGCTGCTGTAACTCAGACCACCTGTGGCAACGGCCCCTTGCGTGCGGGCGCCACTGAGCACAGCTTCGGGGTCTACACTACTGCTCGTCCAAGAGAGCGGGTTATAGATATTCAATGCCAGATTAAGACCATGAATCACGGATTTCGGGAATTGGAACGCATAGTCCACGCCGATGTTTCGGATTTTCATGAAATCGGCCTTCTCCACAAAGAAATTGGTGAAGTTGAGCCAAGTCTTCGCCTGGGTAGTGCCCTCAAGGGCAGCAGCGGGAACCGCATCATCCTTGATGCCTTTGGCAAAACGGAACTGGCGGTCGAAGGAATGTACGTAGGCTCCTGTCTGGTAATCCCCCATGATGGTGAGACCCAATTGGCGCCAGCGGGCAGAAAGTCCGAAGTTGCCGAAAACAGTGGGAGTGGTGCGCCCTAAGTCTTGATTGTAGAGCACCTCGTCTACGGTGTTGTCGGCGTTCAGCGTGGTAGCGGTTCCACGGAGGAATCCAACGGGTTTACCCTCCTCCACCATTGTAACGATGGTGCGTGAGGAGAAACCGCCAATGGCAAAGGGCACCACGCCGCCAGTGGACAACACCTTATTGTTGTTGGTGTTGAGCGAACCGCGCAAAGTAAGTCCCCAATCCTTGGTATCAAGGATATTCAAACCAAGATGTGTTTCTATGCCACGGTTACGTATCTTGCCGATGTTGGCGAGATAAGAACTGCTCTGCCCTGAAGACGGAAGAGTAGGCACATTGAAGAGAGCGTCTTTCGTCACGGCATGGTAATAAGTAAATCCCAGATTGAGCACATTGCGGAAGAAAGTCCCCTGAAGGCCTACCTCATACGAGTGTTTCCTTTCCGGTCCGAGATTGGGGTTGCCGTTCTTTCCGAAAGAACTTGCCTGTTTGTCGAGATACGAGCTCACATCGATGGTACGTTGGTATTCAAAGGCTGGCGGATAACTGCCGGCCACGCCATAGTTGGCCAGAAGTTTCAGTGTGTTCACCCATCCTTCGTCAACGAGCGGCCGCATCCATGGCTCATCGGAGACGATATAGGAGAATCCCACCTTGGGATAGGCCTGCCAGTCCACCTTTTCACCGAAAGTAGTGTTGTAGTCCACGCGAAGACCGAGGTCAAGGAAATAGCGGTTTCGCCATCCGAAATTATCCTGCAGATAGAGACCGTAGCTGTGCAGATAGCTCAGCCACTCATCCGCATAGATGGTTCCCGCGCCAGTCATAATACGGGCACCGTCGCGCACGTTCTGTCCTTTATAGAGACTCTGGTGGTCGTGGGTACTGAAATATTGGAATCCACCAGTGATGATATTGCTCAGCAAGTCATCATAATAGTATTTCCATTGACCATTGAGTTCACCCGTGATACCATAGTAGTTGCGGTCGTAGTTGCCCACACTTCCGGCATCGGTGGTTCCCGCCGGCTTCATCTGAGTGTGGATGAGGTAGCGGTTGGTCTCCACCAACTTATCGGTGTTGTAGCGGTAATCGAGACCAAGTGTTGCATGGAAGGAGAGATTACGCATCGGAGTGAACTCCAGTTGTTGTGAGGTCTGGAAACGCTTTACCTCTTCCTTGTGGTCCTGCAGCGCCTCTGCTTCGGAGACAAACTCCTTCATCTTCTCAAAAACATAAGGCGAGGCAGAATCAATATCCGCTGGAAAATTACGTTGCGTGCCGTCCTCTGCCGTATAGGTGAAGTTGGCAGCCGCGCTACCCTCGGCAAACCACAGTCCGGTGTAGTAACCCTGGTTGCCGTTGCGGTTGCGCTTGTAATCCTCAGCCACCAGACCGAAGGAGTTGGTATATTTCAGCATAGAGTTCATGCGGATGGAGGAGCCGAATCGCAGGTCATATTTCTTCTGCTCATTGCCATCGTGGATGAGCGTACCTGTGTTCTGACTCATACTGGCACCGAAGGAATATCCCATGCGTTCGGTACCGCCCGAGAACGACAATCCATACCGCTGCTGGAAACCTGTTTGATGAAGCAGCTCTTTCGTGCGGTCGAAATGATAGAATTGCGTATTGGCTACATCGACACCTACCTGAGTGGTCACCGAGGCACTGAAACGGCCGGCGCCATGTTTTTTCGTGAAGATTTGTATCACGCCATTGGCTGCATCGGAACCATAAAGCGTTGTAGCAGCTCCACCAGGCACATATTCTATATGGTCAATATTTTCCATGGGGATATCACCGACAGCACTGGAAGCAGCGGTCTGGCCGTTG
>CACXDY010000151.1 GCA_902766505.1 uncultured Prevotellaceae bacterium | reverse complement strand
GTGAAGACAATCACGTCAACACCACCCATAGCAGCAGCATAGGCACCAATGTACTTCTTGATGCGGTAGAAATACATGTCAAGAGCCAACTGAGCCCGCTCGTTTCCTTCTTTGGCGGCGTTCTCCACATCGCGCATGTCGCTGCTCTCGCCTGTGATACCGAGCACACCACTCTGCTTGTTGAGCAGGTTGGACATGCCGTCGGCATCAAGGTCAAGTTTCTTGGCCAGATAGGTGATGGCACCACCGTCGATATCACCACTGCGGGTACCCATCATGAGTCCCTCCAGTGGGGTGAGACCCATGGAGGTGTCGACACATTTCCCGTCGACGACGGCTGCTATCGAACCGCCATTGCCGATGTGGCAAGTGATGATACGCTTTCCCTTCGGGTTGACATCGAGGAATTCACATACCCTTTGCGACACATAGCGGTGGCTGGTGCCATGGAAGCCATAGCGGCGGACGCCATACTGCTTGTAGAGTCTATAGGGGATGGCATACATATAGGCCATCTTGGGCATGGTCTGATGGAATGCGGTGTCGAACACACCTACCTGTGGCAGGCCTGGCATCAACTCGCTCACGGCTCTTACTCCCTTGAGGTTGGCAGGGTTGTGCAGCGGAGCCAGTTCGATGCATGCCTCGAAGGCGTCCAGCACATCCTCGGTGAGCAGCACGCTCTGGTTGAATTTCTCACCACCATGCACCATTCTGTGGCCGACGGCGTCGATTTCCTTCAAATCCTTGATGGCGCCAATCTCCGGGTCGGTGAGCAGGGAGAAGATGAATTTCACTCCCTCGGTGTGCTCGGGGATTTCGTGCATCACGGTGCGCTTTTCGCCATTGGGCAATTTCACCTTTACGAAAGCCCCTTCGAGTCCTACGCGCTCAGCACCACCCGAGGCAAGCACCTCTTTCTTGTCCATGTCGTACAACGCATACTTGATAGACGAGGAACCGCAGTTCAAAACTAATATTTTCATGTCGTAATGTTGGTTTTATTTTTTGTAAATACAGTTTTGTTATTTCTTGGCATCCATTGCCTGGCAGGCAGTGATGGCCACCATCTTGTAGATGTCGTCGACCGAACATCCGCGGCTAAGGTCGTTGACCGGACGTGCGATGCCCTGGAGAATCGGGCCGAGGGCTTCGGCGTCGCCCAGGCGCTGCACCAGTTTGTAACCGATATTTCCCACCTCGAGGTTGGGGAATACGAGTACGTTGGCATGTCCGGCAATCTCGCTTCCCGGAGCCTTTTTCTGGCCTACGGAAGGAACGAGGGCTGCATCGGCCTGCAATTCACCGTCAACCTTGAGAGTCGGGTCAAGTTCCTTGGCCAGACGGGTGGCTTCGATGACTTTGTCCACCACTTCATGAGTGGCACTGCCCTTGGTGGAGAAACTGAGCATGGCTACGCGTGGGTCGTCGAAACCAGCCACGCTGCGTGCGGTCTGTGCGGTACATACGGCAATTTGTGACAGTTGTGCGGCGTCGGGCATGGGTGTCACGGCCACATCACCCACGACGAGGATGCCGTCCTCGCCGAACTGAGGCTGCTTGGTGATGAGCAGCATGGCACCGCTCACGCAGGTAATACCCGGCGAGCACTTGATAATTTGCAAGGCGGGGCGCAAGGTGTCGCCTGTGGTGCTCAGAGCCCCGGAAATCTGTCCGTCGGCACCTTCGGTCTTGATAATCATGCATCCCAGGTAGAGAGGATTCTTCACCAGTTCACGGGCTTTCTCTATGGTCATGCCCTTTTTCTTGCGCAGTTCGGTGAGCAGTTCTGCATATTCCTCACTTTTGGGGTTGTTCTCCGGGTCTATCAGTGTGGCCTTGTCAATATGCTGCAGGCCCCATTCTTTGGCGAGTTGGTGGATTTCATCAGGATTTCCGATGAGAATCAGGTCGGCGATGTCTTCAGCGAGCACTCTGTCGGCTGCCCTTAATGTGCGCTCCTCAGTGGCTTCGGGGAGCACGATGCGCTGCTTGTTGCTTTTAGCGCGGTCAATGATTTGTTGTACTAAGTTCATGGTTGTTGTTTAGATGATAGTATTTCGTGATTAGAAAAATTATGATGATGGAGAGGCCTTTTGGCCCTGTTTTGTGTTTTCACGTCTTGTTTTGCAAAGATAATGTAAACTAAGCGTAAAACAAAATAATAGGTGAAGTTTTTCCCGATGTCATGCCATTTCGGTGGTGAGAATACTCTCCAAGTCCTCGAACGACAGACGGCGTTTCAGTTCACCATTGATGGCGACACTCACCCTTCCGGTTTCCTCGGATGAGATGATGGCGATGGCATCGCTCTCCTCGGTGATACCCACTCCCGCACGATGGCGCAACCCCATCTCCTTGGGGATATCCATACTGTGGGAGACAGGCAACACGCATCCTGCAGCGTGGATTTTCTTTTTTGAGATAATCATGGCTCCGTCATGCAATGGAGAACCTTTGTAGAAGATGTTCTCAATGAGCCGTTGGTTGATGCGGGCATCTATCACCTCGCCGGCAGTCTGCACCAGGTCGTCGAGAGGAATGGCGCGCTCGATGATAATCAGTGCTCCGGTCTTGTTCTTGGCCATGCTCATGCATGCTCCCACAATCGGCATAATCCATTTGTTGTCGATGTCCTTGCCGCGCTTGACACTGAACAGGCGAATCAGGGGCTCTACCCTTCGGTGTGCTCCCAGGTTGTATAGAAACTTGCGTATCTCGCTTTGGAACAGCACGATGACACCAATGACACCCACGCTGACCAATTTGTCGAGAATGCTGCCCAGCAACCTCATCTCAAACACCTGGCTCACCAACAGCCAGATGATGATGAATACCAGGATGCCCACGAACACATTGATGGAACGCGACTCCTTCATCAGACGGTAGAAATAATAAATAATCAGCGTCACCAAGAAGATGTCGATGGCATCTTTCAATCCAAATTCTATTATACTCATAGACTACTTTTTTACTAATCTTCGGCTGACTGCAGCAACTTTTCCATCACCTTGCAGACATCCACGGCTTCCGCCACATCATGCACGCGAAGGATGGAGGCCCCTTTCGACAGCGCCATGGCATGGAGGGCAGTCGTTCCGGCCAATGCCGTCTGTGGTGAACCATCCAGCAATTTCCAAATCATCGATTTGCGCGAAACACCCACCAAAATGGGTAGTTGCAGCACCCGCATCAGGTCGAGCCGGGCCATCAACTGGTAATTTTGCGTGAGGTCCTTCCCGAAACCGAACCCCGGGTCGAGTATCACGTCGGCCACTCCTAAGGAATGCAGCATCCGGGTGGCTCCCGCCCATGTCTTGAGCATGGCGTGGAGGTTGGATTCCACGGATGTGAGGACATAGGGCACGCGCAGTCTGGCCGCACATTCGAACATCGGAGGTATGGTCTCCGGGGCATCCAGGGAGAATCCGCCTCCCGAGATGTCGTTGATCATGCCAACACCAAACTCTTCCACGGCCATGCGGGCCACTTCCGGTCTAAAAGTGTCCACACTCACCAAGGCTTCAGGCTGTACCTTTCTGACAATCCTCAAAGCCCGGCGGAGGCGGGTCATCTCTTCCTGCCCGTCGGCAAACTCGCTGCCAGGACGGGTGGAACAGGCTCCCACATCAATTATCTTGGCTCCTTCGGCCATAATTCTGTCGGCCCTTGCGGCAATATCCTCCTCGGCCTCCACACGGCATCCGGCATAGAAAGAGTCGGGGGTGGCATTGAGAATGCCCATCACCACAGGAGAGGAGAGGTCCAGCAACCTGCCTCCCATGTTGACCATATTGTGTGGAATGCTCTTTTTGTCCTTCATTTGACGGGGATATACTATCGGCTGCGAATTTACAAAAAATGCATCAAATATGAGTATTTTTACGAGAAAAACAATTTTAATTTTGCGCTGCCCATATTTTTGGATTACCTTTGCCCGATAGAACCAATTAAAAGATTTCAGAAAATGAATATTGCATCCTTATATGAGATTTTCCAGAAACATCCTGTTGTGACGACCGACAGCCGTGATTGTCCAGCGGGGTCTCTCTTCTTTGCACTCAAAGGGGAGTTGTTTGACGGCAACAAGTTCGCACAGAGTGCCTTGGAACAGGGCTGTGCCTATGCCGTGGTCGACGAGCAGGAGTATGCTGTGGAAGGCGACGACCGGTTTATTGTGGTCGACGATGTGCTGGAATGCCTGCAGCAGTTGGCCCGTCATCACAGGCGTACTCTGGGCACCCGCATCATAGGTGTTACGGGCACCAATGGAAAGACCACTACCAAAGAACTGATAGCCGCTGTGCTCAGCGAGAAATACAACGTGCTCTACACACAAGGGAATTTCAACAACCACATTGGTGTGCCCAAGACCCTGCTCCGGCTCACTCCCGAGCATGATATCGCCGTCGTGGAGATGGGTGCCAATCATCCTGGTGAGATTCACACGTTGGTGAATATCGTTGAACCCGATTGTGGCATTATCACCAAGGTGGGCAAGGCCCATTTGGAGGGATTCGGAAGTTTCGAGGGCGTTCTCCACACCAAAGGCGAGTTGTATGACTTCTTGAGGACCCGTGAGAACAGTGTGGTCTTCATCGATGCCGGCAACGAACATCTGAAAGGTATCGCCAACGGACTGAAACAGGTGGAGTATGGTCTTGGCAGTGATGAGCGGCTCACCGCCAACGGCGAGGTCGTGGAGTGTGCGCCGTTCGTGCAGTTGCGGTGGCGGCATGGTGGCGGCGCTTGGAATGAGGTGCAGACGCAGTTGATAGGCATTTACAATGCCCTGAATATGCTTGCCGCTTCTTGTATCGGACTGTATTTTGGAGTCAGTGAGACGCAGATTTCTCATGCCCTGGCTCAGTACAAGCCGACCAACAACCGCTCGCAACTTACGGTCACTCAGCACAATCATCTGGTGGTGGACACTTATAATGCCAACCCCACCAGCATGACTGCCGCCCTGCTCAATTTCAAGGAGATGAAAGTACCTAACAAGATGGTCATTCTTGGCGACATGCGTGAACTGGGTTCTTCGAGCCGTGAGGAGCATCAGAAGGTGGTGGACCTGCTGTCAACCATCGACCTCGACGAGGTGTGGCTCGTAGGCGATGAGTTTGGTGCCATACCCAGTGATTACAGGAAGTTCCATGATGTTCAGGAGGTGAAAGCCGCCATCTCACAGAATACTCCGGAGCAGCGTTACATTCTCATCAAGGGAAGTAACAGCATGCGTCTTTTTGAGTTGCCGGAACTGTTGTAGAAAGGGCTGTCCTTATACAGAAAAGAGACTTTTGCTAACGGTGCAAGAAAGAAAACGGATGAAAAATTTGTCGGTATGACGAAAAACCTATAACTTTGCACCGCAAAATCGGGATGTAGCGCAGTTGGTAGCGCACTACGTTCGGGACGTAGGGGTCGGGCGTTCGAGTCGCCTCATCCCGAC
>CACXDY010000150.1 GCA_902766505.1 uncultured Prevotellaceae bacterium | reverse complement strand
TACCTGCTATCTGTCCGGAATAGGCGGCGAGAAATCCCAAACTGTTTTGAGGGTCTTTCACCACCAGCACACCAAACATCTTGCCCTGGCTGATTTCTTCTTGCCAATCTTCTTGATGTTCTATATAGTGCTGTACTTCCCTGGCTGCCTTCCTGCATAGGTCATCGGGGACATAACCCATCGGGTTGTTCATCATCCGTGGAAGGGAGAAAGAGGTGTAAAGCGGATGCAACAGGTTCATCACTTGGTCAAAGTCACGGCCATCAGTCCGATGACCACATCATTGGATAGTGTCTGCAAGGTAAGGCTTTTCAGACGTTTGCGGGGATTGAGCGGCATACGTAGGAGTACTGCCGCTCCGCAGTCTATCACACGGGGTTCGGCGCTGTCGGGGTTACCTGGCACCGAGTTGGAAAAAGCACCGGTTTGAAGCACCTCGCTGAGATGGCGCGATACGGTTCCGCTACCCAGATGCACACGGTATGGCCGAAGTGCCGCCGTGCTGAAAGCCAGTTGGTCGATGTAGTAGTCTTGTTCTATCGGACACCAGTTGATGGGATTTTCCAGATGTAGCGTGTCGGTGGAATTGTCTCTGTATTTGACGACGATGATGCCGTTGTCGATACGGCTCTGCATGTTGTTGGTGCTGCCTGCCATCATCAGACAGGCATAGGAGGCCTTCCCTTTCAGGGGTACTGTCACACTCTCTGGATAGTTGTCCCATAATGAGGTATAGATGATGTTGTTGCCTTGGTCTGGGGTAAGGAAACTGACGCCCAACTGGGTGTCAAACAGTCCCTTCACTGATTTTTCACGTAAGCCATCATCCTCGATGTGGGCTGTCCGGTCGGGGAGACACCATTGTCCGATACCCTGTTTGGGCAATTCCAGGGTGGTGTAGGGTGGTCTTGGCGACAGATATTCATTTTTGAAAATATCATCGACATTGGCATTGAACAGTTTGCTGAGATCCACAGGGATTTGTTTGCTTCCCTCAATGAAATCTGAGAGCCCTGCCAGGTCAATGTCTGTATTGTCGTGGTTGTCTGCCACATAGGATTCTGCTGATGGCTCCTCGTAGGTTCCCCATTTATCAAGGTCTACGGTGATGGTTTGATGGGCTTGTGAACTGCCCCGATAGTCAACGAATTTCCCGTCGCCGATGCCTACGCGCAGGATGATGTCGAGTGGCTCGTCGAAATTTTGCTGTATGTCATAGGTGAGATAGTTTCCCCTGCGCTGCATGGTATAACTCAGATATGGAGTGCTGATGCTGGCATCTTCCCATTCGTCGGGCAGGGAATATTGGATGACGCAGCGGGAGTTCAGGGCATCAGGCCGGATACCAAAGAGGCCGTTGACGATGGCTCTTGCCGAGATGCCCACGTTGTCTCCAAAATCACGGTATGCTTCGCTCCGTGCTTTGTCGTAATAACTGATTTGCCCGAAATTTCCTGGACAGGCACCGAGAAACATGCCGTCGAGCACGTCGCTCTTCAGTAGTCTGAATCCTTCATTGCGCCGGCCGGCAATGAAATAGGCTAATGCCATGTTCATCACTTCCTCATGGGCTACATTGTTGGTGCTCCAGTCATAGGGCAGCCAGTCGGAGGTACTGATGGTGTAGAGTGGAATACTGTCTTCGGCCACCAGTTGGCCACCGCCACTCTTCTCTATGGGGATGTGTGGCAGGTGACGGTCGGCATAGAGAGTAGCTCTCCAAGCTTGGTCGGAAGAGCATGCCCCACAGTCGATGGGAGTGTAGATAGACCAGATAGCAGCACTTTGGTGAAGCCGCTTCTTGCCTAAGAGGTCCTGGAATTCGGCCCAGTGCCCCTCTTTGTTCATCCAAAGTCTTTTGTTGAGGGCTCTCAATATCTCTTCAGCCTCTTTTTTGTAGGGAGTAGGGTCTTCGCCTATCAGTTCGGCAATTCTTGCTGCCAGCAGATTGCCCCGGTAGTTATAGGCCGAGGAGTGGGTCACTGCCCCACCATTATAGTAGAGGGCATCACTGGCCCAGATGCAGCAATAGGCGTCATAGAGATGGTCGCCATCGGGGTCGAAATTGCGTTTCTCCCATTCCAGATGAAGTTTGATGACTGGCCACATCTTGCGCATGTATGACTTGTCGGCATGGTAGCAGAAATGCCAAAGCAACTCATCAATGTAGTTCAAGTTCATGTCGTAATGGCTCATCTTCTCTGCATTGTTGGGAAGTTTGCAGATGTATCCGTTGCTGTACATCTGGGTTCCCCATTTCTCCACTGCTCTCGCAAGGTTGCGGGTGCTGTCCTGAGTGGGGTGGGGGTAGATGGGCGGAACTTGGGTGACCATGCTCTTTGCATAGGCGTTGAAATGGGAGACGGCACGGTCGTTCCAGCCGAGCACATCGCCCACATAGGCTGCTCTCCAACCTGCCAAGGGGGTACGCCACCCGCAACAGCCGTGCAGCCATGTCTCTCCGTCCCAAAGTCCATCGGCGGCGGCTGCGAGATTGGCTCCCAAAGTGTTGATGAATGGGTCAGGGGTGTGTATGTCAAGTCTTGAGATGATGGACTGTCGGTGTGCTTCCTCATGTTCGAAACGTTCTGCACCCAATGTGTCGACCAAAAGTTGACGGTCGGGGGTCAACAGAATGTAGGTGTCGCTGTCATTGCTCCATGTCAGGGTCTGTAGCGGGACACCTGCAGCCTCAAAACTGCTGCGGGGTTCCAGTCCATAGTCTCCATCTCGGGTCATTTTCGACTTGGCCACCCGTCTTACGACGGCATGGAAAGCGGGCCTTTGGGGGAATCCTTCGGTGTGGAAACGCCAGATAGCTCCTTCTTCTGAGTAGGTGGCCAAGGTGGTGATATGTGCTTTGCCGCCATTCCAGGAGGCATCGCCGAGAGTGTAGGAGCGCATTCCGCCATGGTATCTTGACTCACAGAACGTGGTGGAGTCGAGTGGTTGGAGTTGGACTCCGTTGTCGATGAAGAAAGTGATGTTCAGGCTGTTGTCGCGGTCATAGGTGGCAAAGACGGGACGGTCGCTGGTCTCCAACCGCATGCGTGTATGTGAGCCATAGAGGGCTCGGGTATAGCGGTTGTTGCCGTTCACGCATACGATATCACCATGGTCTGGGTAATAATTCATGGCACGTGCGGGTTTCTTTCCGTCATCGGAGGCCGCTGCCGTGAGGCTCGCCATGAGTATTGCTGTCAACAGACAACAGCACATTTTGTCTTTCTTCATCTTCATGTCCTTGATAGTCTATTTCACCACTTTGTCAGTTAGTTCCCATCCCATGATGGCTGAGATTTGGGGTATAAGAGCCATGGCTATCTTGCACTGACCCTGATAGTTGGGATGCCAGTCGGCTCCCATGTCGCGCTCTTCGGTCACCATACCCGATAACGGATTGGCCATATACACGTTTGGCATGCCGTTCACTCTTTCGGCCAGGAGCTGAAGGCTTGCCTGAAGGTAGCGGCTGGCAGAATGTGGTGTCACGCAGAGAATTTTTACACCGGAATATTTATCCTGGATGGTTTTGATCATTTGGAGATAGGCACCCACGTACTGCTCGTCGGTGGGAATGGCCACAGGAGAAAAATCATTGGTGCCCAAATTGATGAGAACCAGCTGAGGACGGTAGTGGGTGAAGGTGTATTCCTTGTTGCCGTGGTCGTCAAACACATGCGTGTAGCGGGTTGACATATTGACATCGGATATCTGCTTGGGGTCGCCCCAGTCGCGTACCATGCCCTGACCGGAATGGGCTGTCAGCGCATAGTCGGCATCGAAATAGCGGGCAATGATACAACCATAGGCTTTGTCGCAGTTCTCGGTGTCAATGGAGAAGCGGTCATTGGCTTTCTGACTTTCCGTGCCGTATCCGCAGGTATAGGAGTCACCATAGATTTCTATCATCCGCTCCTTGCGCTCTACGGGTGACATTTTCCCTCCCTGACGAAGGATAAACTGATGGATGGTGGTGCAGCCATATTGGCCTTCAGTGCATTTCTGGAGCCGTATCCGGTGGGTGCCCTTGCTGAGTTTTTGGGCAAGTACCAGCCGTTGAGGCTTGTCGCCGGTAATCTTGATTTTTTGTTGCCATTGTCCGTCGATGAAGAGATTGTGCCAGGAAGTGCCTGCTTCGGAAACGTCTATGGCAAGGTAGCCGCCGGTGATGTCGGTCTCAAAGAAAACACCGGTCCAGTCGTAGCTCACTGAACCGTCGGAAGCAGTGTCGTAGCGGCCTACATAGGTAACACCTGGGTTGTTGCCTTGCAAGCTGTATTCACTGGCTGCCTGTACAGTGAGTACAAGGAGGAATAGAAAGGCAGTGGTGATGGTCTTTAGCATGATTTGATGGTTTTAGTTAATTGAAATGAAAACGCTTCATGAGTTCTTTGGTGAACCGTTGAGCTCCTTTATTGTTCAGGTGGTGGGCATCGATTCTCTCGTCATCGGCTACTGGCCAGTGACTGTAGTCCAAAAGTTCGATGTCTGAGAATTCTTTCTTGTATGCCTCGTAGAACTCATCCTGGTCATAGACATATTCGGGATGGTACACCGGGCAATAGATCAGGTGGATGCTGACATGATGGGATTTTGCCAAGTCGATGATTCGATGCAGATAATGGCGGTTGATGGTGTTGCCTCCCTTGCCTTCCATCATTTTGTGCTCGACTTCCTTGGGATTCATTTCTTTGAAAGCCTTATAGTCGCGGACATATCCTCCGAGGAGCTTTTTGTTGTGCTGCGGACGGTAATACTCGAAGTCGAGGAGGCTGTGTACGATCATCGAGCAAAACTGGATAGGGTCATCCTTGTATACATCGAGTTCCTCTTTGCTGAAGAAGGGGAAAAAGGTGGGTATGTAAAGCGATTGCTCGTTTTCCGCAAAGTATTTGTCGTCAGCATGTTCCCATAGGTCTGTGGGAGCGCATTGCAAGAATAGCTGGTCTATTTGTGGGTTGTCTTTCAACAGACGTTTTAGTTTCAGATAGGTGAACAGGTATCTTTCACTGCTGTTCGCCATGTTGTAGCCGCTTTTCGTAATGGAGTCGTCGATTCCGCGCTTCACGTGCGAGGCACCAAGAAACAGGACGTGTTTCTCCTGTGGAATCTTCCAAGAGAGATTCTTGCTGATGACAATCCGCAAACCGACAAGACTTGTCAGGATGAGCAGGAGAAGTGCTGCTGCCAGGGTTGTTCTGAGGCAATATTTTCTCAACATGGTCTATTGGGTGTTTGGGAGATTGTTCAGAATTGGAAATAGATGAATTGGACTTGCTTTCCAGCCAGTGTCAGGCAGCATAAAGCGGTAGCTATATATATGCTCCATCTGAGAAAGGGGTTCTTGAGATGGAATGCGAAGGCATGCTCTTTTGTCCGGTTCAACCATTCCACCAGGATCAGGATGAAGACGTAGATGAGGATGTCCTTTCCGGAGATGAGGAAGGGCTGATGCCAGTTAGTGAGCATGCTTCCCATATAATGGAAGAATGCCGACATGTTTTCTGCCCGGAATATGATGAATCCGAAAACTACTAAAAGGAAAGTCAGGAGCATGTTCCATGTTTCGGACAGTGTGGGAAGCATTTTGCCCTCGGCAACGGTGTTCCTGTATTTTTTGTTCTTGCCCAATAGCAGCAGGGGAATAAACAAGGTGGCATGATATAGTCCCCAGGTGACATAAGTCCAGTTGGCTCCATGCCAGAGTCCTGATAAGGTAAAGATGACAAATGTGTTGCGGATGCTTTTCCAGCGCCCTTCACGACTGCCACCCAGGGGAATATAGACGTAGTCCACAAACCAGGTGTTGAGGGATATGTGCCATCGTTTCCAGAATTCTGCCACCGAACGGCTGAAGAAAGGTAGGTTGAAGTTGCGCATCAGGCGGATGCCAAACAATTTGCCTGTACCGATGGCTATGTCGCTATAGCCCGAGAAGTCACCATAGATTTGGAATGTAAACAGGATGGCTCCAAGGATGAGCATGGGTGAACTGTATGCATCTGGGTTTGCCCACACTTTGTCCACCACATCAGCGCAGTTGTCAGCAATGACCATTTTCTTGAACAACCCCCACAAAATCTGTTTCGTACCATTAACGGCAGTGGCATAGTCAAATTTTCTTTTGGACTGAAATTGTGGGAGCAGGTTGGTAGCCCGTTCTATAGGACCCGCTACCAATTGAGGAAAGAAACTGATGAAGGCAAAGAAGGAGATGATGTCGCGGGTGGCTTTCAGTTTCCCTCTCTTCACATCTATGGTGTAGCTTAACGCCTGGAAGGTATAGAAACTGATGCCGACGGGCAGGATTAGATGCAAGGTGGTGGGATGCAGCGTGACACCCATACTACTGAATGCTGATACAAGACTGTCGGCAAAGAAGTTGTAGTATTTGAAAACACCAAGAATGGCCAGGTTGATACTGATGTTGAGAGCTGATAGGAGGCTCCGCTTTTTGGGGACCTGGCTTTTATCAATGAGTATTCCGCTGACAAAACTGCAAATAGAGGTAAAGGCTATCAGAATCAAGAATCTCCAATCCCACCAACCATAAAAGATGTAGCTGGCAACTACTATCAATATATTCTGCCGTTTGGGATGGTTCGCCATGACCCAGTACAAAGCGAAAACAATAGGCAAAAAAAGGAGGTATTCTATGGAATTGAAAAGCATCTCGGTAGATTATAATGCTTACGTTATGGTTTCAACCGACAAAAATAAGAAAAAAAACGGGCATTTATGTCTTTCTATGGGAAAAAATCCATATCTTCGCAGTATTATCAAACTTTTCATCCTGTCATGAACATTGCGATTATTCTTGCTGGTGGGAGTGGGTCTCGAATGGGAGGAGATGTTCCCAAGCAATTCCTGAAAGTAGGAGGAAAAATGGTGATTGAACACACCTTGTCGGTTTTTGAGCAACATCCGCAGATTGATGAGATAGCTGTCGTCACCCGGGCCGATTATATCGATATGGTAAAGGAGTTGGTCGAGGTCGGTGAATATCGGAAAGTCAGACATGTGCTGCCAGGTGGCCGTGAGCGCTATGATTCCAGTCTTGCCGCTTTGGCCGTGTATACCTGCGACGACGATAACCTGCTCTTTCACGATGCTGTACGGCCAATGGTCACACACCGCATGATTACCGATTGTCTGGAGGCCTTGTCCACATACAATGCCGTAGGGGTGGCTGTTCCCACGACAGATACCATCCTGCGGGTGAATGAAGCAGGTTGTATCGTGGAGATTCCTCCAAGGAGCGAATTACGCAATGCCCAGACTCCGCAGGGATTTCGCCGAAAGACCATCCGCCGGGCTTACGACCTTGCCTTGGCCGACCCCGCTTTTGTCACAACGGATGACTGTGGTGTGGTATGCAAATATCTGCCCGATGAACCCGTATTTGTTGTTGCAGGGGATGCTTCCAATATCAAGGTCACTTATCCTCAAGACTTGCTGATGCTGGAACAAAAACTACATCTTCCGCAGCAGTAAAGTGTCATTCCTATGGTGGCATGCGGTTTTTGTTTAAACCTTTTTAACGATAAAAAGGCGCTTTTTTTTAATATTTTTATCATTTTTGCAAAAATAAAAAATGGAGTCACATATAATTAATGTGCCGTCATTATTCGTATTTGCCATGCTTAAACAGGTGAACTTGATAATAAGACTATCACTATTGAATAATAATATACTAAGATTTAAAACAATGAAGAAACTATTATTGATTTCTATGGCATTGTTTGTCTCTATGGCAACATTTGCCCAATCCGCTAAAGTCAGTAAAGGATGGAATAATTTCTATGCTGAATACAATTACATGGGAATCTCATGGGACTATCCCGTAACATTCGACTCTGATGATATCCACGAAACGAACAAATGGAAGAACGAATTTGATATTCCGGAATATTTCAACGGCTTGTCTTTTGGGTATAGCCGCACCATTAGTCTTTCTCCCTTCATACCTCTCTATCTTGAGGTCGGTGGTGCCATGCAGTTATCTCTATGGTCGGGTTCTGCTACGGATTCGGAAATCTTTCGCTATACCAAATATGAATATGAGGATAAGTACGACTGCTCTATGCTGAGCATGACTTTTCCTGTTAATGTGCTCTATCATTTCGATATCCCACATACACCATTGTCACTCGAACCTTTCACCGGTTTCTTTTTCAGGGGCAATCTTTGGGGAAATTATACAGAACAGTTTAAGGAGACTGAATATACCAATGAAGGCGATTCCAGTCATCCAAGATGGAGGTATGAGAATGAAGAAGAAGAAGAATACTCCATGAGTATTTTCGACAAAACGAAAATTGCCGAGGAAGTGGAAATATTTGAACAGATGAAACCAGTTTCCCGTTTGCAGTACGGTATTCAGGTAGGTGGTAACTTCGTTTTGTTCAACCGTTTTTTCTTTGGAATGTCCTATGCTGTTGATTTGAATGCTTTCCAGGAGAATTTCAACGCAAAATACAATACTTTCTCTCTGAAAACAGGTGTGAGGTTCTGACCTTTCACCAACAAGATATATGATTTGGAATACTCTATAAGATGCCTTATAGAGTATTCCTATTTAGGTGTAATCAATGCTGTATATTATTACCAAACCCACGTTTATCAGCTTGGAGATGCTCAAGCCGCTTGCGGATAATCCAGATATCCG
>CACXDY010000149.1 GCA_902766505.1 uncultured Prevotellaceae bacterium | reverse complement strand
TGTGCTCGCTGAGTACTATGCTGCTAAAAACTATGGTGTGCAGGTCATCGGATGCCCCAAGACAATCGATGGTGACCTTAAAAACGAGCAGATTGAGACCAGCTTCGGTTTCGATACAGCCACCAAGACTTATTCCGAACTGATTGGAAATATTGAGCGCGACTGTAACTCTGCACGCAAATATTGGCACTTTATCAAACTCATGGGACGCTCGGCAAGCCATATCGCGCTTGAGTGTGCTCTTCAGTGCCAGCCCAACATATGCATCATCTCTGAGGAGGTGGAGGCAAAAGACCAGACTCTCAATGATATCGTAGAGCAAATCTGCTGCGCAGTTGCTAAGCGTGCTGAATTGGGCAAGAACTACGGTGTCGTGCTCGTTCCAGAGGGACTCATCGAGTTCATTCCTGCCATCGGACGACTCATCGATGAACTGAATGACCTGCTCGCTGCACACGGTGCTGAATATCGTGACCTCGAGCCTGAGGCTCAGAGAGAGTATATCCTCAAACATCTCTCGGCAGACAACGCTGCTACCTTCGAGACGCTTCCCGAGGATGTGGCTCATCAACTTTCCCTCGACAGGGATCCTCACGGAAATGTACAGGTATCGCTCATCGAAACCGAGAAACTGTTGTCCGACATGTGTGAGGCTAAACTCGCCAAGTGGGCTAAGGAAGGTAAATATGTGGGTAAGTTCGCTACCTTGCATCACTTCTTCGGATATGAGGGCAGATGTGCTGCTCCTTCCAACTTCGATGCCGACTATTGCTACGCACTGGGTGCAAGTGCTGCTCAGCTCATCGCAAATGGCAAGACCGGCTACATGGCCATCGTGAAGAATACCACTGCTCCCACAAATGAGTGGAAGGCTGGTGGTGTGCCCATCACCATGATGATGAACATGGAGAGAAGAAACGGCAAGATGAAACCGGTTATCCGCAAGGCTCTGGTGGAACTCGACGGCAATCCTTTCAAGATGTTTGCCTCACAGCGCGATAAGTGGGCTATCGAGACTGCTTATATCTATCCAGGCCCCATCCAGTATTGGGGACCAACGGAGGTTTGCGACAAGACAACCTTCACATTGGCGCTCGAGCACGAGTAAAATACAATTCGGGGGTGTGTCAATCATGGCACACCCCTTAATTACTTAAGCCCGCCAATAAGAATACATAGCCTTCTGTTCAATGTCTCACAGTAAACGAAAACGCCTACACAACAAAACAAAGCAGCCTGCTCTTAACACCAACGGTTGGAAAAGCCGTTCCTACGTGTGGTGGATACTGGCTGGCGTGGGGGCTGTGGCTTGGACGTGGGCTGCTTATGTCTTCTTCGTACAGCCTTTTGGATTCCGATGGAGGGCGCTTTTTGGCGACCCGAGCTATCCGAAAGGATACGAGATTCACGGAATTGACATCAGCCATCATCAGGGGGATATCGACTGGATCAAATTGCGCAATGCCATGATAGACAAGACTTACCTGAGGTTTGTCATGGTAAAGGCAACGGAAGGCTCTGACTATATTGACGAGTGTTTCGAAAAGAATTTTCGCGAAGCACGTAATGCGGGATTCATCCGGGGGGCTTATCATTATTGGAGTGTCTTGTCTACGGCCCGCGAGCAAGCTTCTTTTTTCCTCGACAAAGTGAATTTGGAGGCGGGCGATCTGCCGCCGGTGCTCGATGTGGAACAAAAACCTAATGATATGTCAGTGGAGGAATTCCAGTTGGAAATCCTGGCTTGGCTGCATATCGTGGAGGACCGCTATCAGTGCAAGCCTATCATCTATACATATTATAAGTTCAAGGAGAATTTCCTCAGCGACTCACGATTCGACGACTATCCTTACTGGATAGCTCATTATTATGTCGAGGAGGTGCAGTATCAGGGGAAATGGAAGTTCTGGCAACATACGGATGTGGGCAAGTTGCCCGGTATCAAGGGATTTGTCGACCTTGATATCTATAATGGCAGTTATTATGACCTGGAGCAACTCACCATTCGGCAGGAACAGATTGATGAGCCGGATTTCACAACGGGCGACAGTATCAATTATGAGATGAACGACAGTGACGCCCAGTCGTCCTCAACAGAACTCGATTGAAGCTTCAGACCTAACTGCTCGGCCTTTGCTACCAATATTTCTTCGTCTGACTGATAAAAACCACTGATAATCAGACTCCCGCCGGGCATCAGCACATCTACCATACTTTCCATGTCGGCCAATAGGATGTTGCGGTTGATGTTGGCCATGACGATGGCAAATTCACCACTGATATGCGACAGCACGTTGATGTCGCCACAGAACACCTCGATGTTTTCCACTTGATTGAGTGCTGCATTGTGACGGGTGTTGTCAACGCTCCACTCGTCTATGTCGTAGGCTACCACACTCTCTGCGCCGGCTTTCGAGGCCACTAAGGAAAGGATGCCTGTGCCGCAACCACAATCAAGCACACGTTTGCCGGAGGGCGATGCGTTGAGGAGCGAGGATACCATCAACTGGGTGGTGGCGTGTGTTCCGGAGCCAAAAGCCATTTTGGCATCTATCAAAACTTCTATTTCATCATTGGCCAACTCCACGGGGTGTTTCGTGTCGTGGATGACGCAGCGGCCGTCAATCACGATAGGGTCAAAACCGGTCTCTTCCCAGGCTTCATTCCAGTCTTTGTCCTCTGCCTCTGAGAGGGCATAGGTAATTGTCAGGCCGGGGAGGGGAAAGTCTGACAACAATTCGTCAAGTTTTTCCCTGTCCAACTCTTCTTCTTGCACATATCCTGCCAAATGGCCTTCCTCCTCGGCAAAGGTCTCAAAACCTGCTTCTGAGGTGATGCCGGAAATCAAGTCGTAGGCAGTATGGAGAAGCATGTCGTCTAATTCGGCTCCGGAAACGGAGAATTCACATCGGAGATATTTCATTTTTATGTTAAATTATGGTGCAAAATTATAAAAAATAGGGAAAAACCTATCCTCGTTTAGGGTTTTTCCCTATTTTTGCAGTAAATTGATGAGTATTTTTGCATCGTGATAATATAAAATATTAGAGGAAATGAAAAAGCAGATTCTACTTTCATTGATCTTGGTGGCATTGCCGCTCTCACTCCTTGCACAGGACGATATGTATTATGTTCCCAAAAAGGAAGTGAAGAAAAAGACGGAAACCACTCAGAAAACCACAACAGAGCGGCCGGTTTATCATCGGGGGCTCGATATGTCGACAGATGAGTACAACCGACGTGGACTCAGCAGTTCTTATCAGGTTGTAGGTACTGATTCGCTGGGCAATGACATTATTGAGTTCGTTGCTGGCGATGGTTCTTATACTACACCTGATACGGTCTATGTATATAAGGACAACGAACGTGAGTTTGAATACAGCGCACGTATGGGTATGTTTGATGATTACTATGGATGGTACAGTCCATGGTTCTACGGATACCGCGGCTTGTATTGGGGACACTACTATCCTGGATGGTACTCTCCATGGGCTTACGGCCTCTACGACCCATATTATTATTATGGATACTACGGATGGTATGACCCCTGGTTTGATCCATGGTACTATGGTCCCTACTATAGCTGGTACGATAGATATTATTGGAGATATCCTTATTACTACTATGGAGGAGGTTATGTTTACACAGGAACATATCATGGTGGATATTCTAACTCTCGTCCAAGCCATGTATTTGCTTCCAGGGATAACGGTATCACACGGTCACAAAGAGGTAGAGGAACTACAACCGCCTCACATGGCTCATTCGGAGGCAGGTCTATCAGTTCTCGTACCACGGCTGGTGTGTCAGGTGGCGGAGGAACCACTTCTTCTTCACGCTCACGTATCTCACGCGGCAATTCCGGTACATCAGGATTTGGTGGCAGCAGGACAAGCTCTTCTTCCAGCCGCACATACAGCGCCCCACCATCAAGTTCTTCTTCGTCTGGCTCCTATTCCAGAAGTAGCGGCTCCAGCAGTGGCGGTTCATTCGGCGGTGGCGGAAGCCGTAGCGGTGGAGGATTCAGCGGCGGCGGCAGCGGACGCTCTGGCGGCGGTGGCGGCGGATTCGGAGGCCGCAGATAGCCTCTTCACCAAGGCTTTCCATGACTTTGTCTAAGTTAGTTTTCTGCTTAATCTTACAAGATAATATTTTTCAACATGAAGACAAGATATTTTTTCATGGCCGTTGCTTTATGCGTGGCCACAGCTCCTGCCTATGCTCAGGAGACTTACGAGAATGCTAAAATTGCGACTGAGGACCTCAATGGAACCGCCCGCTATGTGGGTATGGGTGGAGCCGTAGATGCGCTGGGTGCTGAAATATCTACCATGGGAACCAACCCGGCCGGTATCGGCTTGTTCAGGCACTCAAAGGCTGAGCTCTCCGTTGGAATGGTTTCTCAACAGGATGCTGCCGACTATCCTCACGGCGATGCTACCAATCTCAGCTTCGACCAGGTAGGTACAGTTTGGGCTAAACGCACGGGAGACAGGTCGTTCCTCAACGTAGGCTTCAATTTCCATAAAAGCAAGAACTTCAATTTCATTCTGTCTGCGGACGACAGGCTCAATGCAGCCTCGCAAAATAAGTTGACGTATATGAAACTATACAATGGTCTTCTATACAGCAACAATTATGATGGATCCCCCAATGAACAGAATCCTTATCAGTCATGCAATCAGTTGGACGATATTTTCGTCAACAACCTGCTCTATGCGGCTGGTGATGGCAATGCCTATTTCTATGAGTCTTCTTCTTATGACCTTGATAGGGCTCATTCTGGATATATCGGAGAGTACGATTTCAATATCTCGGGAAATGTCGACGACCGCCTGTATTTGGGTATGACGGTTGGACTGCATGATGTACACTATAGGCATACCGCAGATTATACCGAATTGTTCAATCCCAATCCTGAGCAAATCGAACAGTTGAACGTATCTGATGAGCGTAAAATTACCGGTACGGGTGCTGACATCAAGTTGGGTGCCATCTTACGCCCCATAGAATATGCCCCGCTGCTCGTCGGCGCAAGCATCGCAACACCTACATGGTATGACCTTACAACAAGCAACTATACAGAGGTGAGTGATGGCAACTATAAAGTCAACGCACATGCCGATTATGATTACAAACTGTACACTCCTTGGAAGTTCGGTCTTTCTCTCGGCTATACCGTCGACCGTTTCCTCGCCCTTGGTGTTGGCTACGAATATGCTGATTATACTCGAATGGATACTCGTATCAATGATAATGGCCACTACTATGACTTTGATTACTACGAATCAAGCCATCGTGATCATGAAATGAATGAGCATACCGACTGGGTCATGAAAGGCGTGCATACCTTGAAAATGGGTCTGGAAGTGAAACCTATCCGCGAAATGGCTCTCCGTGTGGGCTACAACTATGTTTCTCCGATGTATGACGAGAGGGGATTCAAGGATGGTACGCTCAACTCACCGGGCTCCTATTATGCCTCTGCTACTGACTTCACCAACTGGAAATCGACCAACCGCTTTACTTGCGGTATGGGATGGACCTTCGGCTCTGTCAATCTCGACCTGGCTTATCAGTATACGGCATCTAAGGGTGACTTCCTCCCGTTTATGAACTATCAGGACAACGACTACCGCGACTATGACAATGTTGCGAATGTCAAGGAGGTTAACAACAAACGTCATCAGTTGCTCGCAACTCTCGGCGTGACCTTCTAAGGAGGATTGTTCAAAGTGTCTGATAAAATGTCCTATTTATACAAAAAGGTTTCTTTATTGGACAAAAAATTTGGAAAAATATCATTAATTAATTATATTTGCATATCACTTTTCATAGAATATAGCAAAGATTAGTTTTTTTAGTGGTTAATTTAGTTTTAGTAAGTATGAATTAAGGCTTGTCGAGAGACAAGCCTTTTTGTTGTTTGCCATAAAAAGAGGGTATGTCATCTTTTTTTGACACACCCTCAACAAATTAATATATGTAGTGTATTGCTGATTATTCATCATAATCATCGGAGATGCCCTCTGCTTCCAGACTCAAATCCTCAGGATCGGTGTCGAAAGTGGTGCGGTAGCTCTCCTCTGTCAACTTGTCCTCATCGAATACATCATCGTCGTCCTCATCGACAAGGTCATAGTGGTCGTCAATTTCCTCATTGGCTGCATCGTCGTCAGTATCCTCGTCGTTGTCCAGGTCCTCATCCATCATGATATGCGGTTTCTCGTACACGGGCTTTGCCTTGGCGAAAATGGCCTCTATCCACATACCCTTGGCTATCTCAAGCACCTCGAAACCATCTTCCAACTTCTTCTCATACATCCCACCGGGTTTGCGAAGACGGTCCTTAGGCAAGGTGGTCGTGCTGATGTCAAAGCCGCTCTCAATGATATCCTGGATACTTTGAGACAGACTGTCCCATCCGCCACCAAAATTGCGGTCTATCACTTCCAGAAGTTTCGATGTGCTGATATGGCGGATGTTCTCATAGGTCAGGTCGGTGACACGGACGATGGGGTGCTTCTTGACTGCCCATTTGCTCTTCGCGCCGTCCTCCATCTTCATGGTACTGACCTTATAACCGCGGGCCTCATATTTCTTGATGATTTCGGGTTTGTCCACCTTCACTTCCTCAATATCGAACGCACTCTTCACTATATCAAGATAGTGACGGGAATTGTCCTTGATGTCGGCATCTTTCTCTGCCGCTTCCCAAATGCGGAAAATATCGTTCTCCTGCAAGTCCCAAACGTTGCTCTTGTTGAGAGTCTTGAGGGTAAGCGCTTTCTTTTCTTGCTTTTTCATATATGATAAATTCTATTGTCGGATGACATTTCCATGTGTTTGCCGCAAAAGTAAGTACTTTCCTTCTTATTTGCAAGTATTTTGCACGGAAATTTCAAAAATATCCTTTGCCATCGTTGATGAAAAGGATTTTTTATTTTCTTTTCGTTCGAATAATCGATTTTTTGCATTAAATTTGCAACTAAGATGAGTGAACCACTGGCTGAGAGAATGCGACCCCGTTCACTGGATGACTATATCGGACAAAAGCATTTGGTGGGTGAGGGGGCCGTCCTGCGAAAGATGATTGAGGCAGGACGTATCTCTTCTTTTATTTTATGGGGACCTCCCGGAGTGGGAAAGACAACGCTGGCGCAAATCATCGCTCACCGTCTACAAACTCCTTTCTTCACACTCAGCGCGGTGACCAGTGGCGTGAAGGACGTGCGCGAGGTAATCGAGAAAGCCAAAAATTCCAGATTCTTCAATACGGCTTCTCCTATTCTCTTTATCGACGAGGTTCACCGCTTCTCAAAAAACCAGCAAGATTCTCTCTTGGGGGCCGTCGAGAAAGGAATTATCACGCTGATTGGCGCTACCACGGAGAATCCTTCTTTCGAGGTTATCAGGCCGCTGCTTTCCCGTTGTCAGGTCTATGTGCTCAAGTCGCTGGAAAAAGAAGACCTACTGCAACTTCTCGACCATGCCATTCATAAGGACGTTGTCCTTTCCAAACGGGAAATCACCGTTCAAGAGCCGGCGGCATTACTTCGGTATAGTGGGGGAGATGCCCGCAAACTGCTCAATATCCTTGAGCTGGTCGTAGAGTCTGCCAAACCTGACGAAGAAATTGTTATCACCAATGATTTGGTGGAGAGTCAGTTGCAGCAGAATCCACTGGCTTACGACAAAGACGGGGAGATGCATTACGATATTATCTCTGCTTTCATCAAAAGTATCAGAGGCAGTGACCCGGATGCTGCCCTTTATTGGATGGCGCGTATGATAGAGGGGGGAGAGGACCCGCAGTTCATCGCACGAAGACTGGTCATCAGTGCTGCCGAAGACATCGGACTGGCCAACCCCAATGCTCTCCTCCTTGCCAATGCTGCCTTTGACGCTGTGATGAAAATCGGGTGGCCTGAGGGGCGCATCCCACTGGCTGAAGCGGCTGTCTACCTCGCCACAAGTCCTAAGAGCAACTCCGCTTACCTGGGCATCGACCATGCACTGGAGGTCGTTAGGCAAACGGGCAATCTTCCTGTTCCTCTACATCTGAGAAACGCTCCTACCTCGTTGATGAAGGATTTGGGGTATAGTGGTGGCTATCAATATGCCCACGATTACCCGGGACATTTCGTCATCCAGCAGTATCTGCCTGATGAGATGATGCAACAGAGATTTTGGAACGCACAACATTCTCCTTCTGAGGAGAAACTATACCAGAATATGCTCCGCTGCTGGGGTGATAGATTCAAAGACTCATGAAAAATATTGTTGTACTCGACGCTAACACAGTGAACCCGGGTGACCTCTCCTGGGAAAAACTACAGCAACTCGGACAAATGACTCTTTATCCACGTACCGCTCCCAATGAGGTGGTGGACAGATGTCTGCAGGCTGATATCATTTTGACCAATAAGGTGGTTATCTCTGCCGATATCATGACCAGGCTTCCAAAGCTGAAGTATATCGGAGTTCTCGCTACGGGTTATAATGTAGTGGATGTGGCTGAGGCTCGGCGAAAGGGGATTGTTGTCACCAATATCCCGGCCTACAGCACCATGAGCGTCGCACAGATGACGTTCTCGCATATACTGAATCTGGTCAATAGGGTAGGGCATTATGCCAAGGAAAATCAATCGGGAAGATGGAGCCGTAACGATGATTTTTGCTATTGGGATGAGCCTGTCCACGAATTGGCAGGACTCACGTTGGGCATTGTCGGACTGGGCAGCATTGGGAGCAAAGTGGCCGAGATTGCCCTGGCTTTCGGGATGGAGGTCTTCGCGCTCACAAGCAAAGACCCAACTTCACTGCCGGTGGGTATACAAAAAACCACGTTGGAAGGACTATTGGCCGTTTCTGATATACTCACTCTCCATTGTCCGCTCAACCCGCAGACTGCAGGGATGATTTGCAAAGAGAATATCGACAAGATGAAACAGGGGGCTTTCATCATCAATACAGGCAGAGGGCCGTTGGTCGTCGAGCAGGATGTGGCCGACGCACTGAAAAGTGGTAAACTGGGCGGTTATGGGGCTGATGTTCTTTCAACAGAACCTCCAGCGGCCGACAATCCCTTGCTGAGTGCACCAAGGACTTTTATTACCCCTCACATCGCATGGGCCACCGTAGAAGCCAGAACACGCTTGATAGACATCGCTACAGCCAATGTCCAGGCATTTTTGAATGGCTCCCCCATCAACGTCATTCAAGCCTAAAGCATCCGTCCTAAAGACTTTGTGACATCAATTTTTCCAACTCAGAATCGGATTTTTCGTAGAGTTCATCCGGTTTGAAAAAATGGGTGAGCATGGTGGCAAAAACCTTGTTGTTGTAGATGAAGACAAAGTCGTAATAGCCTGGTTCCACCTCTTCGGGATGAAGGTAGAACGACCCCCAATGCGAGGTTTCTTCTCCGTCAGGATCTTTGTTCAGAGCCAATTCTTGAATATAGCCAGAGGTCTCGTCGTTCAAAGAGTTTTTCTGGTAAAAACCTTGGTCTTCTTTGTGCTTGAAAACTATTACCTTGATACCTGATTCTGCACGGGTTTGTGGATGGAACTCTATCCATTCGTCAAGTTCATATACAGAACGGATGCCTTCCGTGGCAAATGGCTTGTTGTTGAAACTTTTGCTTCCACATCGGTTACCGAACAAACTCAAGGCGGTCATAATAGGTTGTTCTCCCTCTTTGAGGTTGACGAAATAGAGTTTGCCAAGAACCATCGTTTCTTGAATTTGCGAGGTATTCGCAGCGTTGTTGGTGGTGTTTGCTGCATTCGCGTTTGCGCCATTGTTGTAATTGACTGTCGATAATACGGCAAGTCCAGCGACTAAGAGTAAAGCAATCTTGTTCATAAATCCAAATTCTGCACCACTTTGATTTAATGATGTTTGTAAGTTGTTGGTCGTCAATAACTTAATTATTGCTTGTGTGGGGTCGGAAATTTCATTTAACTTGGTGGTGCTTGATAAAGTCAATAAAACTCCGACAATCATGACAAAGATAGCAAAAAAAAATCAAAAATGAATTGCTTTTGCCAGATAATTAGCCGGTGTCGATTCCGTTTTCATCAATTTAATAAAACAACAATTTCACGGAAAGCAATACTCAATTCAGATGAGCCAACTTTTACAAACCATGGTCAAGGCGCATTACTTAAAACACCAAGTTTTAGGTATTGCGTCGTCCATTTTTCCACCGATGGCAATGTTGACCAAGGTATGATTGTTTTCATGATGACACTTTCGTTCCTCATACCTGCATGTGGCGTGCTCTGCTTGCTGTGGAAAGGAAAAGTTTATCGGGTTGTCAATGCTGGACTGGCTGTAATCGTCGGTCTCTTCAACATTGCCCATGCCTTCATGGAACTGCCATCCGACAATGCTGGACAGTATGTCGTCTTGCCCATGATGATTGTCATCGGTTTCCTTTTGGCTTGGAACAGTATAAAATATGTAAAGGAGAACGAATCGGGACGACCT
>CACXDY010000148.1 GCA_902766505.1 uncultured Prevotellaceae bacterium | reverse complement strand
TGGTTGGTGTCGAGTCCGTCGGTCGGCTTCGCCAATTTGTTGTCGAAACGGCCGCGGCTGTCATTGATTTGGACATCACCCACTTCATAAACTCCATTGGCGAGGTCGGCTTTGACATCGCTGACTTTCGCTTCCTTGATGTAGGCTTGTGCCTGCTCGGCATCGCCGGGCAGCCTGATGGTCAAATCGGTGCGCGATAGTTCGAGGTTTTCCATCTTGACTCGCCAGTCAAGGGGAGTACTCGTGGTGTCGGGAGGCATGGTGTCGGCCAGACAGATTTCAAGTTTCGCACTGTCGAGACGGGCTTTTGTCACGTTGGCCAGCGACTCGTTGAGGTCCACTCCGTGGCATTCCAGTGATAAGTCTTCCACATTGCCCTTCACACGGAGGTCGGGAATCAAACCGTCGGTGTTGAGACGAACTTTATTTAACTGCAAGGCGTCAATCTCCACCTTCTTTTTCAGAAGAGGCTTCAACTGCACGTCGACATAGGCCTTGCCTATGTCGGCAATCGTATCGCGAAGTCCGGGGATGGAGTCGTTGGGACGGGTGGCTTTCAGGTCCTCTATCGTCAGGTCAAGGGGAAAACGCAGCGCCACATGGCCTACGCTGATGTCCATGCCTGTTTGTTCGGAAGCATAGGCTGCCACATGCTTTACAGCCCAATTTTGAACGGGGGGGAGGTAAAGCAGAAAAACAAGTAGAAGAAACAATAGAATAGGTATGAGCAAACAGATGCCCAACCATTTCAACACTTTTTTCATCTTATGTTTCTTGACTGATGGCATGCCATAAGTTGTCGTCTGGCACAGGGGCTGTCACTGAGATATGCTCGTGTGAGACAGGATGCTCGAAGGATATCTTCCTCGCATGCAGGGAGATACTTCCGTCTGGATTGGAACGTCGTGCTCCATATTTCAAGTCGCCTTTGATGGGGCAACCGATAGAGGCCAACTGGCAACGTATCTGGTGGTGCCGGCCCGTGAGTAACTGTATCTCCAATAGACAGTAGCGGTCGGTACTCGATAGGCATCGGTATTCAAGGATGGCTTTTTTCGCTCCTTTCACCTCGCGGGGATGAGAATAACTCTTGTTTTGGCTTTCATTGCGGGTCAGCCAACTTTCTATCTTTCCCTCTGCTGTCTGGGGACGTGACTGGGTAATGGCCCAATAGGTCTTATGAATGGCTCCTTCGCGAAGCATGTTGTTCAGCCGAGAAAGAGCCTTGGAGGTCTTTGCGAAGACAACCACACCACTCACCGGACGGTCCAGACGGTGAACCACCCCCAGAAAGACATTGCCGGGCTTGTTGTGGGTGACCTTGAGGTATTCCTTCACCGTCTCAGAGAGAGGGGTGTCGCCGGTCTTGTCTCCTTGGACTATCTCGCCGCTCTCCTTTGAGACGATGATGAGATGGTTGTCTTCGTAAAGTACTTTCATAAATTGATTACATGTTCATTCCGCCGTCGACCTGGATGACCTGACCGGTCACATAGGAGGCCATGTCGCTGGCGAGGAAGGTGGCCACATTGGCGATGTCTTCCACGGTTCCGCCGCGGCGGAGAGGAATCTTCTCAATCCACTCCTTGCGGATAGCCTCGGGCAAAGCCTGGGTCATCGCGGTGTCGATGAATCCGGGAGCGATGGAGTTGGCACGGATGCCACGGCTGCCCATCTCCTGGCCAATGCTCTTTGCCAATGCGATGAGGCCTGCCTTCGAGGCGGCATAGTTGCATTGGGCAGCATTGCCGTGTACACCGACAACCGACGACATGTTGATGATGGAACCACTGCGCTGACGCATCATGATGGGTGCACAGGCGTGGATGAAGTTGAAGGCCGACTTCAGGTTGACGTTAATCACGGCTTCCCATTGTGCTTCACTCATGCGGAGCATCAGACCATCCTTGGTGATGCCGGCATTGTTGACGAGAATGTCGATACGGCCGAAGTCTGCATGTATTTGCTTGACCACTTCTTCGGTCTGGGCAAAGTCGGCGGCATTGCTGGCATATCCCTTGCATTTAACACCCAGTTGGGCAATTTCTGATTCGGTTGCCTGTCCGTTCTCATCTATCACTAAGTCTGTGAATGCGATGTTTGCTCCTTCTGCTGCGAACTTCAAGGCGATTGCCTTGCCAATACCACGCGCCGCACCTGTGATGAGGGCGGTCTTGCCTTTTAATAAATCCATTTTTTTACGATATTTGAAGTTAAATAATTTAGTCCTGTTTTCCAAATTTCTTTCCCAAAGCACCATATACTACTTTGGCCACCAAGGGCTTGCTGGTCTCTTCTGTCAATCCTTGACCTATACGGCCATAGATGTAGGGCACTTCAAGACCCTTGATGCAATAATGGGTGATGTCGGCCACCAGTTCCACATTGTCTATGTCAAACTCACCATCGGCTTTCCCGTCATGGTAGACTTTGCGGAACAGTTCTATCTCGTCCTCATCGAAATTCTTACGGATTTTCTCCACCATCCAGATGTTGCGGAAAAATTCGGCACGAAGGTTGCCGTTTCTCACCACTGTTTCCTTAATCATGTTGAGATGGGTGTAAATCAGTTCGATAATCTTGTCCTGTGGCTGAATTTTCTTTGCTGCCACCTCATCAAGTTTGTCGGAAAGACGCTCCAACTCTGAGGCTATCACCGCAGAGTAGATGTCTTCCTTACTTTTAAAATAGGTATACAACGTACGACGACCCTTGCCTGATGCAACAGCAATATCATTCATGGTCGTGTTTTCAAGACCTTTCTTGGCAAACAACTGACGGGCCACGTCCACAAGTATCTGTCTCGTTTTCGATATTGACATATGGTGTCTCCTTTTTGCACATTGGTAAATATGTGTGCAAAAATAGTGCTTTTATTTCTTTCACACAATAATTTGATGTTTAAAAAAATGAAAATTCTTGCTGAAATGATAAATAACGGTAGACATTGTACGAAGGTTTATGACCACCGCCATGACAATTCCATTTAGGGAATACGGTGCATTGGCAATGCAGAACAACGTTCTTTGTGGATTATTGCAGCGATTTCCCGATACGTTCAGCCTCTTTCTTCAGAAACTCATCCAGACATTTGGCGATTTCGGGGTAATAATCACCTAATGTGAGATATTCCTCCCGATGCTTTGAATAATTGCGGAGTGTAGTGACCAGTTCAGGCATCCAATAGAAACCGCTGGATATCTGGTTGTCCATTTCCTCCTTGACTTGCTCTGCCGTAAAGTGGTTGTCGTGTAAATAGAGAATGACGGCAGCACGGACAATGCTCTCGTTGACGACTGTCTCTGCATTCCGGTAGGCTTGGGAGTTCATCGCACGATAGGAATGCTTCATGAGTTTCTTGCCTATCGGGGTCAGCAATGCCTTGTTTGCTTCGTTTTCGAGCAGGCTGTTGACGAAAGAATGGTTGAATTCGTGGATGAGAGTTGCTGCATGGTCCACCCCGTTCTCGTAAGCCTTCCCTGTCGTTTTGTCATTGTTGTAGCCACAGATGGCAAAGACCTCCTTGGGTTGTCCTGGCAATTGGCGGCTTGGTCCGTAGTTGCCGCCGCCATTGGTGAAGCCTATCACGATGCGGAAACGTTCCGATGGCCCCGTGCCGTAGAATTTGGCATACCAGTCTTGGTGGAAATACGACATCACGTTTTGTTCGTAAATACGTAGGACGGACTGATAGAACGACAGGTGCTGCATATAGAAATCGTGGAAGCGGGTGTCGGTGTAGAATTGGTTGAGGCGGACAAGAAATGTGTTAATATCCACCTCATGCCAACGCTTTTCAAGACCTTTCCTTTCGGTCTGCATCTTCACCTCATTACCGTCAATGGCGAGGTTGATGGCCATATTCATCACCGCATCGTAACTGATGCCATACTTTGCCCGCATATCTTGAAAAAGGGATATGGCCGGATGACTTTTGTAGGGAGAGAACCATTCTTCCGTTTCCGTGGTATAGTTACCACCCATATCCATGCAATACTCCGGGAAACCGGAAGTTCTCGACAGGATAGACATGAGTTCCACGGTCTCTGACACTTCAACCTTGATTTGCGCACTCGACCTTACGGCTACGAGGGCGAGCAATATAATGACAATGGTTTTCTGGTTCATATTCTTCTTTTACTGCAAAAGTACTAACAATGGTTGGATCTGCCAAGCAATCAAGTTAATTATTCTATTACTAATTATGACAGATTATACCATAATTTTTTGTATCTTTGCAGCTCATCATGAAAACTACAATGCGGTACCTATAACATTAACCTTTTATCATAGATAGAATGAAAAAACTACTTTTGCTAATTCTTTGTTCTCAACTTTGCATAACTGGCATCCGCGCCCAGTTGACACACTACAATCAGTGGGAGGGTGCTAAAACAGCCGTGTTCCAAGTTGAAGACATGGAATCTGATGAGATAAAAGACTACAATAGATTAATTGCAGAAAATGGACTTGACTCTAAACAAGCGATTGTTTTGATTAATGCAGCAAGAGCGGTCGCTAATATGGAATGTGCACCTGCCACCATCATAAAAATCTATTCTTATCCTGAAATATTCGATGGCGATTCTCACCCTGAGGCTGTGGGGGGCCGTGATATTCAAGTTGAACTTATCAATACAACTCCGAAAACGATTAAGGAAATGACATTGGAACTTGAATTAAATAATCAAGGGAAACAAGTTTATGATATAAAAACAGGAGACCCGAATTGTATCCTGAAATTTGAGAATTTGAAGGGAAGAACCAAGTCTGGCAAATATGAAGATATCTATGCAACAATATTGGAGTCTTATCATTGTTTGAAAACCAAAGATGCTTCTTTTGTAAAGTACTTCCATAACAAAAAAGCAACGGAGACCATCATCAAACGTGTATCCATTAAATATGAGGATGGCTCGGTCTCAAATGCGGCGGCGATTTTCAATTCTGACGATATGCTGTTGGAAGAAGGTCCTCTTAAACCTTTGGTAGACACTGAAAGTCATTTTAATCTGAATGCCAATTTGAAAAGACAGGAGATACCTCGTGTCTATAGTGGTAAGGTGTGGGATGTCGTAGAGCAGCAACCTTCATTTCCAGGTGGCTATGCTGCCCTCATGTCTTGGTTGGCCAACAACATTCGCTATCCACAAGAAGTTTGTGGACAAGGTCGTGTTGTTGTCTCTTTTGTGGTTGAACCCGATGGTTCTATCAGCAACGTACAGGTGGTTCGTAGTGTGGACCCGTCTTTCGACAAAGAGGCAGTGCGTGTGACCAAGGCAATGCCCAGGTGGATTCCCGGTAAACAGAATGGTAAGGCAGTGCGTGTGAAATACAATTTGCCTGTGACTTTTAGATCGAATTAAATTATGACGTGATCTCCCTCTTTATTAATGTGTGGCAGGCGAATTCTAAAAATGAAGGCTCTTATATGTTCTCTAATTGTAAAAAAACCTTAAATGTGTACACTTTTTGAATAATTTCTGCCGAGAAATTTGGAAAACACGCAAAATAGCATTACCTTTGCATCCGCAAATTTGAAAACATCGCGGAGTGGAGCAGTTGGTAGCTCGCCAGGCTCATAACCTGGAGGTCGCATGTTCGAG
>CACXDY010000147.1 GCA_902766505.1 uncultured Prevotellaceae bacterium | reverse complement strand
GATTACCTGTATGTATATGGTGACATTACCCAAGAAGTGACGTCGGCTTTGGCAGCTAGTAAGATTGGCAAGGTGAGCATTCATGAGGACGCTGCAATTCAGCATCCTGGTACTTTGTCAGAATTTGAAAACACCTACGTGGGTGTCACTTTCGACAACTCATACAGCCAAGCCTATTCCACGCCAGGCATCAACGAAGGCCTATACGGCGAAGGTCCGTTCCTGCTGCCACGCGACTGGCACATGTTCTCTTCGCCGTTGCAAGAGGCTCCTTTGGGATTCGACTATAAGGGCCATAATATTGATACCTATAGTAATTCAGACCATAGCGATGCAGATCATTACAACAACCCATGGGAAAGCATGGAACAAGAGTTTACTTGGCTCAATGGCAATCAGACTGGCAATATTCGCTATTGGATGAAAGGCTGGGAAAACAGCTTGAGCCAACAAGGTCACGAGACGGAGGAAACTGGTAACAATTGGGTAGACGGTTACTTCCCGAGCCGAGTCTCGAGCGTGGGCAGCAACGTGACGGGCTTCGAGTTCGGTCAAGGCTGGATAGACGAGACAAACTCGAACCTACATTCTGACGAGATAGGTTGCTTCCCCTATGGCATGGACTTCTACACTTGGACCGAGCCGTTGTACCACTGGATCAACTTCAAACGAAATGGTCCGAACCACTGGCACAGCGATGTGAACCCGTTGACAGACCATCACGACCATCTCGACTACAAGCCCGTCGAAAATGATGACAGGTTCCAAGCCAATGTGAATGAGGAGATACTAATTCCCGGAAGGGGCTACATGATGGCCATTAGCGACACGACGTTCATGCAGAGCCATGGAAAGTTGAATAATGACAACCAAGGCATCTATCTCACGAAGCGAGGTGCCAATCTGAAAGGGTGGAATTTGGTGGGCAATCCCTACCATGCCTACCTCGATTTCAATGCAGTGGCCATGAAGAATGGAAATGTATTGAGCAAGCAGAATGGCAATGCATTCTACGTAATCTATGATGCTGATAGATATGAGACTGACGCTTACGTTTACTACCCGATGACGGGTTCAGAAGGAGGTGCATACGCGGGTCAGTTCCTGCATCCTCATCAAGGCTTCTATGTATTGGCTGGGGATGAAGGTGTTCTCCAGTTTACGGAAGACATGACCGTTGCTCGACAATCACTCAATCCGGATGATGGAGATTTTGATGGACACTTCCGAGGTTGGAAACCGAAATATCCTTTGGTGAATCTCTATTTAAGCAGCGAGAATGGTTGTAATGATGTGACGGTGGTCGAGTTTGAGCGTCCCGATTGGGGTGGAGCCCGCAAGATAAAGGAATTGCGCATGGGCAATGGCTTGTTCTATGCCCAGCACAACGACACTCACTATGCAGCGCTCTTCGCCAAGAAGGGTACTGAGCGTGTGCCGCTGTGGTTTGAACCCATGGAGGATGATGTTTTCACAATTAAGTGGGAGACCGCCAATGGTGTCTTCCATAGCATGTATCTTGTCGATAACATGACGGGAATACGATATGATATGACAGAGAATGACAGCTACTCATTCCAAGGTCATGTGGGTGATTATCCTTCGCGCTTCTACATTACCTTTGACGTGACTGATGTGGAAGAGCATGAGGAAGACATCAATCACAGCTTTGCCTTCTTCGATGGCTCCCAATGGATGGTGACAGGCAATGGTGAACTTGAGTTCATTGACCTGCAAGGCCGTGTGCTGAGCCGAATGAGAGTGAGAGGTGGACAAAGCAGGGTGAATTTGCCTGATGTGGCCAGCGGCATGTATCTGTTCCGCTTGACCAATGGACAAGAAACAAAGATTCAGAAAATCATAGTAAATAGGAGGTAACAAGATGGAAAGGGGAAAACTGATGAAAGTCTTGAGAAACATAATGTTGCTGTTGTTGCTGTCGTTGACGATGGCTGCAAATGCACAGATTTTCATTGATGATGACGAGTTTGAGGGCACGTTGCGTAATGGAAAGTCTAGTTCGATTCTGCTTGTGCCGATACAAGGTCAGCAAACCGACCAGTATGTGCCTCTTGGAGAAGAGATACTATTGTTGGGGTGTCTTGGCGGTGCCTATCTGCTGAAGAAACGCATTAGAAAGAAATGATGCTGTTATAGAGATGTGGCGTGCTGCATCTCTACACAAACCCTAAATTGCATTGAAAAATCAACTAGTTTTCTTTAAAAATAAGGAACCTATGTTGATTTTTTCTATATTTGCCCCTCAAATTGGAAATGAATTATCTTGGATATGGAAATAAAAAGAGTCTTCGATCTTCTTGACAACTATGTCGAGAAGTACCCCAACCAACAAGAAGCCCTTGCCGGAAAAAAGAACGGTCAATGGGTGAAATACAGTTCT
>CACXDY010000146.1 GCA_902766505.1 uncultured Prevotellaceae bacterium | reverse complement strand
TATGAACTTTTCAATTTCTATGGCGTGAAAACCATTATCAGGGTCGGCTCGGCTGGCTCGTTGAGCAAAGACTTGAACCTGGGCGACTTGGTGATTGCCCAAGGCGCTTGCACCGACTCGAATTATGGCAAGCAATATGAGATGCCGGGCACTTATGCTCCTATCGGTGACTTCGCTTTGGCACGTGGAGCCGCTGAGGCCTGCGAGCGGTTGGGCATCAATTATAAGGTGGGAAATGTGTTCTCGTCGGATGTCTTCTATTCTGAGAATCCACACAATGACAAGTGGATCAATATGGGAGTGCTGGCGGTCGAAATGGAGGCTGCCGGACTCTATATGAATGCTGCAAGGTCAGGAAATAGAGCCCTCGTCATCTGCACCATCTCTGATAATATTATCACGGGTGAGGCCACCACGGCGGAAGAACGACAGACCACCTTCACCAATATGATGGAAGTGGCTTTCTCACTCCTTTGAACGCTTGACTATAACGACATGTGAAAGGCGGCTCGGCCGCCTTTTAAGTGAAATTTTGCATTAAAAAATGTTAATTATGCAATAAGTTGAAAACAAATGGTTACTGACCGGGAAAAAATCACTATATTTGCATGTCGACAAAGTCTTAAGCGCTTATGAGAAATAAAATATTCGTTATTTTCATGGGTGTTTTCATGCTTGCCGCAGTCCCCAATGTAGCAAGCGCTGAGAGCATGATTGAAATCATTGATTCGGAAATACAAAATGTGTCTATTTCAGTGAATGAGTCTACATTGCATATCACTGGAGCAAATGGACAGGTACTGCATGTATATAACGTCGCTGGCGTTAGGGTGATGAGCGTGAAGGTCGAGGGACTGGACAAACGCATCGAGCTCAACTTGCCAAAAGGATGCTATATCGTGAAAGTAGGAAAAGTTGTAAGGAAAATTTCTATTAAATAGACTGCTTGAATGGCTTTAGGGCCAAATGAAAGGTATGGGATTCTTGCTGAACAATGTGAGTGAGATTCCCATGCTTTTTTTTATACCATGACCATCTCTTGATGGGTGCTTAGAGCAACTTGATATGTCTTTTGATGAGGGAAAAATCATAAAGCAACTGGCCGACCCGCAAAAGCAAAGACAGGCTTTTGAGGTCATTGTCAGACAATACAGCCAAACGCTGTATTGGAAAATTAGGCGTATCGTCCTTACTCATGAGGATGCGGATGATGTGCTGCAAAACACCTTCGTCAAGGCATGGACCAACCTTCAAGATTTTAGAAACCTTTCCAAACTGTCTACGTGGCTGTATAGAATAGCCATCAATGAATCACTGGACTTCCTCCGTAAAAGAAAGCATTTGCAGGATGTCACCACCGACCAGGCGGCTGGTGTAGCCAATATGCTCTTGGCTGACGAATATTTCGACGGCGACAGGGCGGAGGCTCTCTTGCAGGAAGCTATCGCTGGTCTGCCCGATGTACAGCGTACGGTGTTCCTGCTCAGATACTATGATAATATGAAGTATAGCGAAATCAGTAAGATTTTGGGAACCTCTGAAGGCGCCTTGAAAGCTTCCTATCATATCGCTGTGCAGAAAGTAACAGAATACGTCAAGAAAAATCAATAATTTTATCCGTTGTAATACCTGATTGTTTATGAAAGACTTCAATTTTTATGCTCCTACAGAGATTGTATTTGGAAAGCAGGCCGAGGAACAAGTAGCGGCTCTGGTTAAGAAATACGGTGGTTCAAAAGTGCTTATTCACTATGGAGGAAAAAGCGCTAAAGCTTCTGGACTGCTGGATAAAATGGTGGAGATTCTCCAGACTAATCAGGTCGATGTTGTCCTGCTGGGGGGGGTAGTGCCCAATCCAAGGCTCTCGCTCGTCAAGAAAGGTGTGGAGATGTGCCGTGAGAACAAGGTGGACTTCATCCTGGCTGTGGGTGGTGGCAGTGTCATCGATTCTGCTAAGGCCATTGGCTATGGCGTGGGATACGAGGGCGATGTGTGGGATTTCTGGGCTGGAAAGGCCTCACCACAATCGTGTCTACCCATTGGTGCGGTGCTGACGATTCCCGCCGCAGGGTCGGAGATGAGCAACAGCTGCGTTATCACCGATGATAGAAATAACGATAAGCGGGGTATCAACAGCAACTTGTGCCGGTGCCGGTTCTGTATCATGAATCCTGAACGGACATTCACCCTGCCTCCTTATCAGACTGCGGCAGGTGCTACCGATATCATGATGCATACGATGGAACGCTATTTCACTCAGCATGAGGATATGACACTCACCGACGCTTTGGCCGAGGCACTGCTCAGAACCGTCAAGGACAGCGCCCTCGAGGTGATGAGAAATCCGCTCGACTACCGTCACCGCGCTCAAATCATGTGGGCAGGAAGCCTCTCCCACAACGACCTCATGGAATGTGGCACGACAAAGGATTTTGCCACCCATAAATTGGAACATGAACTCAGCGCCATGTTTGATGTCACTCATGGAGCCGGACTGGCTGCCATCTGGGGAAGTTGGGCGAGGTTCGTATTGCCTGGACATGAGGCAAGATTCGCACGCTTTGCTGTCAATGTCATGGGGGT
>CACXDY010000145.1 GCA_902766505.1 uncultured Prevotellaceae bacterium | reverse complement strand
CTACAGGAACAAAATGCCGGCAAACACCAAAGGGTTTTGGAACTGACTTCTCTCGAAATCAGTTCCAAAAGGCATTATGGCAAATGTTAAGAACGGCTAACGGGGTGAAGGACAACACACTCAGGCATTGAGCCAGTTCTCCACCATTTTGGGGCCATCGGGAGTCATGACACTCTCGGGATGGAACTGGATGCCGTGAATGGGCAGTTCCCTGTGCCTCATGGCCATAATCATGCCGTCGTCACTCACGGCGGTCACCATCAGACAGTCGGGAAGACTGTCGCGGTCGACCACCCAACTGTGGTATCGCCCCATGACGATTCTTTCGGGCAGTTGGTCGAAGACCACATCACAACCCAGTTGGGTGCCCTCCGTCGCCACACCATGATAGACCTCTGACAGGTTCACCAGTTTTGCGCCAAAAGCCTCGCCGATGGCCTGATGTCCGAGACACACGCCCAAAATCGGCTTCTTGCCGGCATACGTACGTATGACATCCAGCAGCAGGCCTGCCTCGGAGGGGATGCCCGGTCCCGGACTGAGTATGATTTTGTCATACTGCTGCAAATCGGGCAGCAGGAACTGGTCATTGCGCACCACCGTCACCTCGGCTCCGAGTTGTCGCACCAGATGAGCCAGATTATAGGTGAAAGAATCATAATTGTCGACGATAACTATCTTTTTGCTCATTTTTTCATCCTTTAAAATCAAACAATCCTTTCCTACAACTTTTCGGCCATGACAATAGCCTTGCGCAAGGCACCCAGTTTGTTGTTCACCTCCTGCAACTCATATTCCTCATTGCTCTTGGCCACAATTCCCCCACCAGCCTGGAACCACAGTTCACCGTTGCGGCTGACGAAGGTGCGGATGGTGATGGCCTGATTGAGGCTGCCATCCAAACCGATATACCCGATGCACCCGCCATAAGCGCCACGGTTGTGAGGCTCATACTCACTGATGAGTTGCATGGCACGGACTTTCGGCGCACCACTCAGCGTGCCGGCAGGGAACGTATCGATAAATGCCTTCACGGGGTCGGCACCCTCGTCGAGCGTGCCCGAGACACGGCTCACGAGATGCACCACATGGCTGTAGAACTGCAGGTCCTTGTAGAAATCCACCTGCACACCATGGCAGTTGCGGCTCAAGTCGTTGCGTGCGAGGTCGACCAGCATCACGTGCTCGGCATTCTCCTTGGGGTCGGCTCTGAGAAACTCGGCTGCCTTCCTGTCGGCATCGGCATCGCCCGTTCTCCGTGTCGTTCCGGCGATGGGGTCGATATATGCCTTGCCGTTTTCTATGCGGCAATGCGTCTCAGGACTTGAACCAAAGATGCGGAACCCACCGAAATCGAAATAGAAAAGATAAGGAGAGGGATTGATGCTGCGCAGAGCGCGGTACAGTTTGAAGTCATCGCCCTCGTAGCGTTGTATGAACCTCCTTGAGAGGACTATCTGGAACACATCGCCCCGGAGGCAATGGGCAATACCCTTGCGGATGTTGGCCTTATGCTCCTCGTCGGTGATGGTGGAAGAGACATCGCCCACGGCATGGAACTCATAGGTGTGCACATTGTTGTTTTGCAAGGCGTGCTCTATCTGACCGATGCGCGAAAGTGCCGCCTCCGTGCCGTCGGAGAGCGACACCAGGGTCATCAAGTTGTTGAAATGGTCGAAGACGATGATGTCGCGGTAAAGGATATAGAGCAGGTCGGGAGCATCGTTTTTCTCCATCGTCTCGTCCTTGACTGGAATACCCTCAAAATAGCGTACGGCATTGAAAGAGGTGTAGCCGTAGAGTCCGCAGAACCGTGCCTGCTCGCCCTCCACGGAGAAACGTCTCAGGAAGCGTGAGATGACCCAGTCGCAGGTTACCTCATCGCCGATATTGAACTGTTCCACGCTGCCGTCGGGATAAGACAGGCGGGCCACGCCATGGGCCACCGACACGCTGGCTATAGGACAAAGTCCCACAAACGAGCGGCTGTTGTCCTTGTCGTGATAGTCAGAGCACTCCATCAGGGCGCTTTGCGGATAGAGGTCGCGCAACCGCATATAAACCGCTACGGGTGTATGAAGGTCGCCCAGCAGTGTGTGCGACACCGTAGAGTAGCGGAACACCTGTTTTGAATCAGAATTTGCCATAGTCACCTGCTTTTTCCTTGTTGTTGAGATAAGTTTCCACATCCTTGTCACCCCTTCCGCTCACCGTGAGCACGACCACGTCGTCGGGTGCCGGCTTGAGGTATTTGAGTGCCGCGATGGCATGGGCACTCTCTATCGCGGGGATGATGCCCTCCATGCGGGTGAGTTCATAACCGGCCATGATGGCCTCATCGTCGGTGATGGCGAGCACCTTGGTCCTTCCTTTCTCCGCCATATTGGCATGCATGGGGCCGATGCCGGGATAGTCGAGTCCGGCAGAGATGGTGAAAGCCTCTTTGATTTGGCCGTCGTCGGTTTGCATCACCAAAGTGCGTGCCCCGTGCAGGATGCCTTCCGTCCCACAATGCATGGTGGCTGCGGTATAGTCGGTATCGATGCCGTGACCGGCCGCCTCGGCCAGCACGATTTTCACCCTTTCGTCGTCGATATAATGATAGATGGTGCCGGCGGCGTTGCTTCCACCGCCTATGCAAGCCACGAGGCAGTCGGGATAGTCGCGCCCGGTCTTCTCCAGGAGTTGCTGTTTGATTTCCTCGGAGATGACACTCTGCATCCTGGCCACGATGTCAGGATAGGGATGCGGCCCCATGGTGGAGCCCACGATATAGAATGTCTCGCGGGGATGGCAGCACCAGTCGCGGATGGCCTCAGAGCAGGCGTCGCTGAGGGTCATGTTGCCCGTGGTGACGGGGTGCACCTTGGCGCCCAGCATTCTCATCCGCTCCACATTGGTATGCTGACGCTCGACATCCGTCTTTCCCATGAAAATCTCACATTCCATGTCCATGAGGGCACAAACCGTAGCGGTGGCCACACCATGCTGACCGGCACCCGTCTCGGCGATGATGCGGGTCTTTCCCATCTTGCGGGCCATGAGTATCTGCCCGATGGTGTTGTTGATTTTATGCGCACCCGTATGGTTCAGGTCCTCCCTCTTGAGATAGAGTTGGCAGCCATAGCGCTCACTCATGCGCTTGGCGAAATAGAGTGGAGACGGGCGTCCGACATAGTCGCGCAACAGCGCACGGTATTCCTGTTTGAAATCCTCGCTCTCGATAATGGGCAGATAGGCTTCCTGCAGGTCGTGCACACATTTATACAAAATTTCGGGTATATAAGCGCCTCCGAAATGGCCGTAGAAGCCATTCTCGTCGACAAAATAATTATTTTTCATTCTTCGACAGTTTGATTGTTATCGTCGGCGAACAAGGGAATGTTGCGCCGATAAGCCGACCCCGTCATCACGCAGATGAGGTCGCCATGCTGATTGGTCACCCTGACCTCACAGAAAGGCATCCGGTGGTGAGGTTCCTCAGTAGCCACCGCCGTCAGGGTGTCCCCCTTTCGTGCAGAGCGTATAAAAGAGATATTGGAAGAAGTTCCTACGGTCATCATGCCGGAACTGTTGACAGCAGCGGCTAAAGCCAGGTCGGCCAGGGTAAAGATGGCACCGCCCTGACAGACTTCTGCCCCGTTGAGATGCCCTTCCTCCACCGTCATCACAGCCTTGGCCCATCCGTCGCCCATTTCCACAATCTGGACACCGGAGGAGGCTGCAAATCGGTCATATTTGTTTAGAAAGTCCTTGATTTGCATGATAGTCAAAATAAATGATAAGAAATGAAAGAAACGACTATTGGCTCAAAGCCTCAAAGAGCAAATCCAAGGCCTTTCCGGGCTCTTTCGTCTGATTGAGCAATGTCACGAACTTGCTGCCGATAATGGCGCCGGCCGCATTCTGCTGGGCGCTTTCCAGGGTCTGCCGGTTGGAGATACCGAAACCTATCATCCTCGGGTTGCGCAGATTCATGCCGTTGATATGGCGGAAATAGGCCTGCTTCGCCTCGTCGAAACTCTGCTGGGCGCCGGTCGTGCTGGCCGAACTCACCATATAGATGAAGCCCTCGGTGTACTGGTCGATGAAACGGATGCGCTCTTCCGACGTCTCTGGAGTAATCATCATGATGACCCGCAGGTCGTATTTGTCGGCCACCGGTTTCACCACTTCCAGATAATCAGCGAAAGGCAGGTCGGGGATGATGGTGCCCGAGACACCGGCCTCTACACACCGCTTGCAGAAATTCTCCACGCCATAGTGCATGATGACATTGTAGTATCCCATCAGAACAAGAGGGATGCGCACCTGTGTCTTGATATCTTCCAACTGCTGAAAGAGTTTGGTGAGAGTCATGCCATTCCGCAGGGCCACCGTTCCGGCGGCTTGAATGACGGGGCCATCGGCCAGTGGGTCGCTGAAAGGAATTCCCACCTCAATCATGTCAATCCCCTTCTGCTGCATGGTGAGGATGACCTCACCCGTGCCCTCGAGTGTTGGGCAACCGGCACAGAAGTAGAGCGAGAGCAGCTTTCTGGAGCCTCTCTCGGAGAAAAGTCGGTTGATTTTGTTCATGCTTTCAGTTGCTTGACAAATTTGTCCACGGCTTCAACATCCTTGATAGCGATGTCGGTCTCAAACTTGGAATTGATGTCAATTCCCACGAATTGAGGATGCTTGAATGCCTTGATTTTCTCCACATCATCCGGTCCGATTCCGCCGCTGATCAGGAAAGGCACCTTTCCGTCGTAAGCCTGCAGGATGTTCCAGTCGAAAGACTCGCCAGTGCCTCCCTTTTCCTCGCAAGAAGTATGGAAGAGGAAAAAGTCGACATGGTCTTCATAAGGTTTGCACTTGAGCAGGTCGTCAGCCGTTTTGACCATGATGGTCTTGATGATTTTCACGGGCCGGATATCCGGCATGAGTGTCCGTTTGAGATTCTCAATCATCACAGGCTCCTCCTCACCATGCAACTGCACCAGGTCGAGATTGTAGTTGAAAACCCTTGTCACGATGCTCTGAGGCATGTCGTCGACAAAGACGCCCACCCTCTGAGGCTTGTTGGTCTTGTGAGCCTCCTCAGGCATTCCACCCAACTCAGCCACCTTGGTAGCCAATGAAGAATAGTCGGGATAGAATCCGCCTCTGGAAGCCACCTGCTGCACATAACGTGGGCTCTCACTCCAAAACACCAGTCCAATCCAATCCACATCGAGTGCGGAAATTGCGCGTACGTTGTCGGGCTTACGCAAGCCACAAACTTTGATAATCATATCTTCTTCTTTTTATTCGGTTTTTGCATTGCTTTAGAGGAGAGCCTCAGAAAGCGGCATGCAAAAATACCAATTATTTCTGAAATTCCGATATTTCGATGGCTGTTTTATCATTTTTGCTGTCTGCATTCCTCCAGAAAACGTGCGAGAGCGGCTCCCGGAGCCTCTGTTTTCATGAAATGCTCGCCCATGAGGAACCCCTGGAAGCCGACTTTCTGCAGTTGGACGACAGTCGCGGGATTGGAGATGCCGCTCTCACTGACTTTACAGGCATCCGCGGGCAGTCTCTCTGCTATCCGGAAAGAGTTTTCCACATCGGTGACAAAGGAACCGAGGTTTCTGTTGTTGATGCCACACATATCCGGCTGCAACTCCACATAGTCGAGTTCGTTCTCACCGTGCATCTCGAGCAGCACCTCCAATCCCGTCTGATGCGCGAAGTCCATCAACCGCCGGCATTCGGACTTGTCCAGACAGGCGGCAATGAGCAGGACGGCGGAAGCGCCACACAGCCGGGCCTGCAGGACCTGATACTCATCGATGACGAAATTCTTGTAGAGCACGGGGATGGTCAGTCCCGCCTGTCTTGCCTGCACCACATAGCGGTCGCTACCACCGAAGAAATGGCTGTCGGTGAGGATGCTCGACGCCGCAGCCCCGTTGGTCTGATAGGCCAAGGGCACCACATGAGCATCAGCCCCCTCGTTGATCCACCCTTTGGAAGGGGAACGCCTCTTGAACTCCGCGATAATGCCGAAGGAATCGTTCTCCAATGCCTTTCTCATCGACGGGAGGGTCTCGCCCTCTCCGATTTTCTCCTCCACCCTGACGAGGAGTTGGGCATAGGAGAGCACATCCTTCATCTCTGCCAATTCCCTGCGCTTATAGGCTACTATTTCCTGCAAAAAGTCTCTCATACCCTTTTATCGATTGATTTCCACATATTTCTTGAAGGTAGCCAAAGCCTTGCCGCTATCTATCGACTCACGTGCGATGTCGAGACACTCGTCCAGTTCTTTCTGAGGGTCGAGCACCTTGATGGCGAAGGCGGCATTGGCCACCACGACATTTTTCTGGTCGGGCAGCGCCTCATTCTGCAACACACTGTCGAAGATTTTCTTCGCATCCTGCGCAGTGCGTCCACCCACGAGATTGGCGGGGTCGGCCTGTGTCATCCCCAGGTCGGAAGGCCGGAAAATCCTCTCAAACTGATTGGTGGTGACCTTGAAATCCCCGGTAAGGGAAATCTCATCATAGCCGTCGATGCTGTTGACGATGCCGTAATCCATGCCCAATTTCTGGTACACATTGTTGTACAACCTCATCTGGTCGAGGTTGGCCACACCCAGCAACTGGCATTTCGGCTGCGACGGATTGACAATCGGGCCCAGGAGGTTGAAACAGGTGGGGAACGCAAGTGCCCTGCGTATCGGGCCGACGAATTTCATGGCCTTGGCAAACAGTTGTGCGTGAAGATACACCACGCCGCACTCATTGATAGAGCGGTTGAGCCGGTCCAAATCGTCGGTGAACTTCACACCATGCACCTCGATGATATTGGAGGCGCCACTGACCGAGGTCGCCGCATAGTTGCCATGCTTCGCCACTTTGTATCCCGCACCAGCGATGACGAAACATGAACAGGTAGAAATGTTGAAGGTGTTTTTCTGGTCACCTCCTGTTCCCACCACATCGATGTAGCGCTCACAATCCAGAGGCACCGGGACACCTGTCTCGAGGATGCCGTCACGCAGTCCGAGCAACTCGTCCACCGTGATTCCGCGCATCTGCAATCCGGTGAGCAGGGCCGTGACCTGTTCCATTGGGAACTCCGACTTGGTGATACCCACCAGGATATCGTGGGTTTCCTGCCGTGTGAGCGACTCGTGATTGAGCATTCTGTGTAGAATTTGACGCATTTCCATTTTTTTACTATTTTAATTGTTGATATTATTCAGCGTAAAAAGAAAAAGGCCTGTCGTAAGAACGGCAGGCCTGGTATGATGAATTTCATGACATGGCTGTGCTGGCTCACGACTTCAGGGTCTTGAGTAGCGCCACCACCATGCAAAGAAATTACTGTTCAACATTTGACTAAAAGTTTAAATTCGGCAGCAAAAGTAGCGACAAAATTTCAATCCAACAAATTTTTGCGTGATTTTTTTACATTTTTCTTTCTTTGTGTAAACAGACTGTGACACATTTGCAAAAAGAATAAAAAAATAATCCATTCATTATATAATAAAAGGAATGAGAACTTCGTTAAAGAAATATAGAACATTAAAAGATTTGCCTATGAAAATATTTACCCACGAAGAGTACGAACCCTCCCCCCGCACCCTTAATTTTATCAGAGAATTTGCCCGCACCTGTCGAGTGATGGAAATCAGCGGCAAAAACACCGTGTATTGTCTCAATTAAGCGTTCACCATGGCCACGATGGTTTCCCCCTCATTGCTCGCCGCCGACTTCACCCATCTCAGCGGCGAGATATCCATGATTAACCAGAGTGCTGCCGACTGGCTTCACATGGACATCATGGATGGTGTGTTCGTCCCCAACATTTCCTTTGGCTTTCCTGTTTTAGAGGCTGTAGCCGGCATCTGCAAAAAGCCCCTCGACGTGCATTTCATGACCGTCCATCCCGACGAATACATCGAGCGCACGGCGCGTTTGGGAGCGATGATGATGAACGTACATTATGAGGCGTGTCCCCACCTGCACCGCACCATCACCGCCATCCACCAGGCTGGCATGAAAGCGGGAGTGACCCTGAATCCCTCCACGCCGGTATCCATGCTTGAGGATATCATCTGCGATGTTGACATGGTGCTGCTGATGAGTGTGAACCCAGGCTTTGGCGGTCAGAAATTCATAGAGAACACCATCGCCAAAGTGAAGCGGCTCAAGGCGCTGATAAAGGAAAGCGGCAGTCAGGCTCTCATCGAAGTTGACGGAGGGGTACAACAAGAGACTGCTCCCCGTCTGGTGGCAGCAGGAGTAGATGTGTTGGTCAGTGGCAGTTATGTGTTCAAGGCTCAAGACCCCATCGCCACGATCGCGTCGCTGAAGGCACTCTGAAAATCCCAGAAACAATCATCAATAAGCGTAGTCGAGCACGATATTGTGCTCCTTCGCCATTCTCCTCATATTGAGGATGGCATACCGCATGCGTCCAAGTGAGGTGTTGATGCTGACGCCCGTAGCCTCGGCAATCTCCTTGAACGACATTTCCTGATAGAATCTCATGAAGACCACCTCCCGCTGGGTGGGTGGCAGCAGGTTCATCATCTTGCGCACATCCTTGAGCACCTGTTCGTTGACGAAATGGTTCTCCACATTCATGTCCAGCAAATCAGAACCGAGGTTGGACAAGTCGTTGTTTTCTGTCGGCTCAACGATTTTTTCCATTTTCTGCTCCCTGTACCAATCCATGATAACATTATGGGCAATTCTGATGAGCCATGCGCAGAATTTCCCTGAATTGGTATATTTATGTTGGCGCAATTTGGTGATGACTTTCACGAACGTTTCCTGAAAGATATCATCAGCCATATCGTGGTCGCGCACGACAAACATGATATAAGTAAAGAGTTTTGATTGCGTCCTTGACAAGAGCAAATCAAACGCCTTATTATCCCCTCCGATGTACGCGAGAGCAAGCTGCTCGTCGGTCATCTCGTTTAGATATTCCATTCCTTAAGATAAGATGTTTATATTAAGTAATGATTTTCCGATAGGCGTAGGTTTTATTGGTTTGCTAAAAAAAAGTTTTGAATCGGTTGCAAATTTAAAGACTTTTGTCGGTTTCGCCAAATAAATATCAAAAAAAATGCCGATTTCGTGATTAGTTTTACCGAATTATGTTTATCTTTGCAGACGTAAAGGTTCGCTCTACGCGATTAATAAAGGGAACGGGGTGTGAATCCCCGACTGTCTCGCAGCTGTAAGTTCCTTTATATTCCGCTGGCTTGAAAACCACTGTCAGATTTTGGCGGGAAGGTGTCAGCGGATGGAACAAAGTCAGAAGACCTGCCTTACAAAGCATCATGGGATGCTTTCCTCTCTTCTCTCGATGTAAGGGAAAGGGGAATCAACGAAATAGAATGATAAAATGAATCCTGATGGCCCCTGTCGTGTCATAGGGATTGTCGGCTTGGTATCACTGTAGTTGGTGCCGGGACTTTGTGGTAAGGAATAGACAACCGAAGTGTATTATATAAGTTTTACTTTAGGAGCGATGCCGTGAGGTATTGCTCCTTTGTTAATGTTCACTAAACATTCGTTATTGTCAAGAAAACTCTGTACTTTTGTTTTTTGAAACTAACACCCGATATTTTGAGTCAAGTAAAAGGCAAAAAGTATTCCAACATCATGAAGGTCCTGCTCCCACTCGTCCTTGGTGGGGCCATCCTCTATTGGATGTACCGGGACTTCGATTTCTCCTTGTTGAACCAGACGCTTCAACAGGACATGAACTGGTGGTGGATGCTGTTGTCACTGCCCTTTGGCGTGACCGCTCAGGTGTTCCGTGGTCTCCGCTGGCGTCAGCCCTTGACCCCGCTGGGTGAGCATGCCCGTGTGTCCACCTCCATCAGCGCCATCTTCCTCAGTTATGCCACGAGTCTTGTCATACCCCGTGTGGGAGAGTTTCTCCGCTGCGGTATTCTCAAGCGTTACGACGACGTCACTTTCGCCAAGTCACTGGGAACGGTGGTCACCGAGCGTGCCGTGGACACCTTGGTGGTCATTGTCATCACCCTGACCACCATCTTGTTGCAGATGCCGATGTTCTTGCGGTTTTTCTCCACCACAGGTCTCCATATCAACGACATTTTCAGCCGGTTTACCACCACAGGTTATATCGTGACATTCATCTGTATCGTGGCCATGCTGATCCTGATATGGATACTGGTCAGCCGGATGGACATCTACAAGAAAGTGAAGGAGACCGCCTCCAATCTGTGGCAAGGTGTCATCTCGCTGCGGATGGTGAAAAACATCCCTCTCTACATCGCCTACACCTTAGGTATCTGGGGTAGTTATTTCTTTCATTTCTATCTCACCTTCTATTGTTTTGAGGCGACCTCCCACCTGGGCATCGGCTGCGCATTGGTGGCCTTTGTCGTAGGCAGCATTGCGGTCATCGTGCCCACGCCCAACGGGGCCGGTCCCTGGCACTTCTCGGTAAAGACGATGCTCATCCTCTATGGTGTGGAAACCAATGCCGCCCTGCTGTTCGTTCTCATCGTGCACAGTGTACAGACCTCCCTCATGGTCTTGTTGGGCATTATCGGCTGGAGGATATTGGCGCGAAGCCGCCGCATCCATCCCGAGAAGGTAGAATCAGATAACTAAACATTCAACAAAATAACCTTAAAAAATGAAAATCATGAGTGAAATCAAAAATCTACAACCAACTTGTATCTGGAAGAATTTCCATGCACTGACACAGGTGCCCCGCCCATCAGGTCATCTTGAGAAGATTCAGCAGTTCCTTCTCGACTTTGCCGCTTCGGCAGATGTGGAAGCCTTCAAGGACCCCGCCGGCAACATCGTGATGCGCAAACCCGCCACGCCAGGAATGGAAAACCGGAAAGGAATCATCCTTCAGGCCCACATGGACATGGTTCCCCAGAAAACGCCCGAGAGCACTCACAACTTCGAGACCGACCCCATCCAGCCATGGATAGACGGCGACTGGGTGAAAGCCCGCGGAACCACTCTGGGTGCCGACAACGGCATGGGTGTGGCAGCCATCATGGCAGTGATGGAATCCAAGGAACTGAAGCATGGTCCGATAGATGCACTGATAACCGCCGACGAGGAAACCGGTATGTTCGGCGCCAATGACTTGCCGGAGAATGAACTGCAGGGCGATATCCTCCTCAACCTCGACTCAGAGACATGGGGCAAGTTTGTCATCGGCAGTGCCGGCGGTATCGACGTGACCGCCACCCTCGACTACCAGGAGAGTGAGACCGACGAAGGTGACACCGCTGTCAAGGTGACGTTGAAGGGCTTCCGCGGAGGTCACTCCGGTCTGGAGATTCATGAGGGCCGTGCCAATGCCAACAAGCAGATGGTGCGCTTTGTGCGTGAGGCCATCGAAGAGTGCGAGGCCCGTCTGGCCACATGGCATGGCGGCAACATGCGCAATGCCATCCCGTTCAAGGCCGAAGTGGTGCTCACATTGCCTCCGGAGAATGTAGAGGCGCTGAAAGAGTTGGTGGAAGACTGGAAAGCAGACATAGAGGATGAATTCAAGAACATCGAGAGCGGTGTTGAGATGTTTGTCGAGGAGGTGGATGTTCCGCAGACGGAAGTCCCGGTGGAAATCCAGGACAACCTCATCAATGCCATCTACGCCTGCCACGATGGTGTCATCCGCATGATTCCCTCCTACCCCAACGTCGTGGAGACTTCCTCCAACCTTGCCATCATCGACATCGAGGGTGGAAAGGCTTCGTTGAAGATTCTCGCACGTTCGTCACGCGAGGATATGAAAGACTATGTGGTGAAGACCTTGGAGAGTTGTTTCAACATGGCTGGCATGAAAGTGGAGACCGCCGGCAGTTATGGTGGCTGGGACCCCAACCCACAGAGCGAGATATTGCACCAACTGCTCCGTATCTACAAAGAGCAGAATGGTGAGGACGGCATCATCCAGGTGGACCATGCCGGACTGGAGTGTTCTGTCATCTTGGGCAAATATCCTCATCTTGATGTTGTCTCCCTCGGTCCCACCATGCGCAGTCCGCACACCACCAGTGAGCGCTGCTACATTCCTTCGTTAGCCCCCTTCTGGAAACTGCTCTGCCAGACTCTTGAAGAAGTGGCTGTCAAAGAATAATGATTTTTATTTCATTAATTGATAAAAGGGCACGTCAAAACAGACGCGCCCTTTTTGTTGTTGTATATTTCAGATTTATCAAAGCCCCCGACGAAACCTTTGAGATGGAGTTTATCTTGTGCATTTTTCGGCATGTATATTAGGTAATTGCAGGCAGCAAAAAACAATTATAACAGCGCACAGGAACAGGTCAACCAAACCAAAGTTGCACTGGCTCAGACATAGGTGCAACAAAGGTAAGTTGTGGCGTCTTTTATTCAAAAAACTCTGCTACTAACCTTTGCGACATGCCTATTAAACATGTCGCAAAACGCATCTGACATACTACATATAATAATCTTCAATAAAGTGATATTTATATATCATAATGTCTTTTAATCTTCACTATATTACACTTTATACACGCAAAAATAAGCACTATTATCAATCCTCCAAACTTTTGTGAACAGTCACCAATCCGATAAAAAAAAGAGTGTGCAAAAAAAGCACACTCTAATTTTTTATGGGGTATTGGGGAATGTTATTCCTCCACATCTCCTTCGGCATCTATGGTCTTGATTTTTTCCTTGACCAGCGAGAGTTCATCCTTCAGTTTCTGAACCTTGCGCTTCATCTCTTCAATGAGGTTGCTGCCCTTCTTGCTCGACACGCTGAGGAATCCGAGGTTGTTCTCATAGGTCTGGATTTCCTGGCGGAGGCTTTCATACTTCCTCATCAGGCGGGTCCGCTCGTTGTCAAGCGCATTGCCACCCTTCTCAGCCAAATTCTTGACGCTTGACTTGATGTTCTCCAGGTTGCGGCGGCGAACAGACACATTGTGCTCCTTGTAAAGAGTATCAAGCACCTCGTGATATTCAGCAAAGAGTTTGTCTTTCTCACGATAAGGCACATGACCGATGCTGCTGTACTCATCGACCAGTTGCTGCACTTTCTCCTGCACGTCATCGGGCTGCTCGTCAACCAGCGCCTTCAACTGTGCGATAACAGCCTTCTTCTTGGCAAGGTTCTCGCGCTCTTCGCCGCGTGTGCCGGCATTGGCGGCATTACGGGCCTCGAAGAACTTATTGCATGCACCGAGGAACTCGTTCCAGAGTTGGTCGCCCAATTTCTTTGGCACCATGCCGATGGTCTTCCACTCCTTCTGGAGTTGAGTCAGTTTCTCAGCGGTTGCTTTCCAATCAGTGCTGTCCTGCAAAGCCTTAGCCTCAGCGATGAGGGCGCGTTTCTTCTCTGCATTCTCAGCGAAACGAACTTTCAGGTCGCGGAAGAACTGGGTCTTTCTGCCGAAGAAATCGTCGCAAGCAGCGCGGAAGCGCTCGAAAATCTTGACGTTCATCTTCTGCGGAGCAAAACCGATGGTCTTCCACTCAGCCTGAACAGCAATGATTTCGCGGGTATGGCGCTCCCAATCAGCGGCACCCTTGTTCTCCTCCTTGGCGATGGCTTCCACCTTCTCGCAAAGAGCAGTCTTGCGGGCGAGGTTCTCCTCTTCCTTGGAACGCAGTTCCTCGAAATGCTGCTGATGACGCTTGTTGATGACAGTAGAAGCAGCCTTGAAGCGGTTCCATGTTGCTTCACGGAGGTCCTTAGCCACAGGACCTGCCTCGCGGTATTGCTGATGCAATTCCTGCAACTGATGGAAGGCGGAGATGACATCCGGCTCCTCGGCCAATTTCTCGGCAGCCTCGCAAAGGCGTGTTTTTATTTCGAGATTCTTTCTGAAATCATATTCACGGGCCTCGCTGTTGAGACGGAGTTGGTCGTAGAACTGCTCCACATAGTGCTGGTAAGTTTTCCAGAGTTCGCTGGCCTTCTCAGCGGGTACAGACTTGATTTCCCTCCACTCTGCCTGCAGGCGCTTGAATTCCTGGTATGAGCGGTTGGCATTCTCAGGCGATGTCACCATCTCCTTGATTTTCTCAATGATGGCTTCCTTTTTCTTGAGGTTGTCCAGTTTCTCTTTCTCCTGCTCCTGGAACACCTTGGCCCTTCTCTCCTTGACAAGACTCATCTCAGCCTTGAATTTCTCCTCGTCCTCATCGGGCACGATTTGATATTTCTCGGGGTCGCCACCAGCCTCGATATAGGCCTTCAATGCAGCATCGCGTTCAGCCACAAGAAGTTTGTAGAAGATAGTCTTGAGGAGGTCCACTTCTTCCTTCGAGGGAGTTTCCTCGCCCTGTACGAGTTCCACCACTCTTTCGAGCACCTCATGCTTGGTCTTATAGACACGCTTTGGCTCAGCCTCTGCGGCGGGTTCCTCTGCGGGTGCTTCTGCGGCAGGCTCCTCTGCGGGTGCTTCCGGAGCGGGTTGCTCAGAAGTCACTTCAGCCTCAGAAGGAATTGCCTCATCAGGCTTTTCCACCTCAGCGGCGGGCGTTTCCTCAACATTTACTACTTCCGCCACGTCTTGAGTCTCCTCGACCTTGGAGGTATCCACTACATTGTTCTCTTCTACTGGTGCGCCCTGAATTTGGGCATTGTCTTGAGAGTCCATCATTTAACAATTAGGTTTATGATTCGATTGTTCACTTTATCAAAATGCAAACTTAAGTAAAAAAAATGAAAAACCCTAAATTTTCGTGAATTATTTTTTAAAAAACCTCAAATCAGGCGTTTGTGTCTGAAAATCCACCAAATCAGTCCCGTAACAGCCACCGAAAGCACCAATGCGATGGGGAAGCCATAGGAATTTTCTTCCATCCCGTTGGGAAGGTTCATACCGAACAGACTTGCTATCAATGTGGGGAACATCAACAAGATGGACACGGTGGTCAGCGTACGCATGACATTGTTCATATTGTTGTTGATGATACTGGAATAAGTCTCCATGGTGGACTCGAGGATGTCGGAATAGATGTTGGTCGTTTCCTTTGCCTGTGTCATCTCGATATTGACGTCCTCAATCATATCAGCGTCCAACTCATCGATTTGGAGTTTGAACTTCAGTTTGGCCAGCAGGTTTTCATTTCCCCTGATGGATGTGGCGAAATAGGTCAGCGAGTCCTGCAACCGGCTCAGACCGATGAGCGACTCATTGTTGACCTCCTTGTCCAGGTTGCGCTTGGCCTTGTCGATGAGGCTGTTGATTTGCTTCAACCTTTTCAGGTACCAGACGGCAGAAGACAGGAAGATGCGGAAGGTCATATCCACATAGTCGGTGAATCCCACACCCCTCTTCTGCTGATAACTGACAAAGTCGATCATCATATTGGTCTCATAGTAGCAGACGGTGATGGTGACGTCGCGTTTATGTATGATACCAAGTGGCACTGTCGTATATGGGGTGCGCGACCGCACCTCCTTCACATAGGGGATACGCAAGATGATGAGCATCCATCCATCATCGTACTCATAACGTGCCCGCTCATCGGCATCACTGATGTCGGTGAGAAAATAATCGGGGATTTTGTATTCGTTCTCCAGATGCTGCCGGTCCTCATCGGTAGGACAAGTGACCTGAATCCAGCAATTAGGCTGCCACTCTTTGAGCAGTGTCAATCCTTGATTGTAATTCCAGTATGTTCTCATTTGTTGTTCCTCCACAGTTTAGCGAGGTGAAAACAAATCTCACGGCGTGGGTCAACAAATGATTTTGTGCCTCACGCCAACGAAATCGATTTTTCCGCCGGGTAGTCGTCCATGATAGAATTATTTAATTTACAATATGAGCCATGAGCAAAGCCTCTTGACCCTTAAAACCGCTGCAAAATTAACAAAAAAATCCAAATGCCCAAAAAGAGTGGACAAAAAAGTTATTTCCGTGTGCTGCTGAGCGAAGCCACCACATATTCCGACTGGGTGCCAATGCGGAATTTTCCGCCCCAAATGCCCATTCCGGAAGACACATAGAACTGCGTATTGCCCTTCTTCAATGACCCCCAGGAACATTCATAGAGAGCATCCGTAATCAGCGAGATGGGCCACACCTGTCCCCGGTGTGTATGTCCACTCAGTTGGAAATCGACATGCGCCTGTTCGGCCTTCTCCAACTCATAGGGCTGATGGTCGAGCACGATGTTGAAAGTGGAATCCGCCACATTCGCCATCAGTTTGTCGAGAGGTTTCCGCTGGGAATTGGTCCTGTCGTCGCGCCCCACAATGCAGATGCGCCCGTCGACCAGAGCGGTAGAATCGATGAGCAGGCGGATGCCCGCATCTTGATAGAACTGTCGTGCTCTCGGCTCATTGCTATAGTACTCATGATTGCCGAGGCAGGCATAGACAGGTGCCTCGATTTGCCGCAGCACGCTGGCCATATCCTCTTCTATCAAAGGTCTCAGACTGATATCGATGAGGTCGCCCGCTATCAGCACGAGGTCGGGTTTTTCGCTGTTGATGATATTCACCCACCGTGTCAACTCGTCCTTGCGGTTATGGTATCCCAGGTGGAGGTCGCTTGCCATGACAATCTTATAGTCTTTGTCAAGAGGTTTGTCGGTAGAAACCTGAAGCGGCACCCTTACCTTATTTTTATACTTGATGTTTCCCGCTACAAAGATGCAAGTCATACAAACCACGACGACGGCTGTACCCACCCAACTCTCATGAATAAACCTCGACGGAAGGACATGGCAAAGGCGCGCGACATCCGCCACGAGGAAAAACATGAAAAGATAGAGCAAGATGAACAAGGTGGACGTGGTGACTTCGTAAAGAACGGAAGCGAGAGACAGGTTGAGCCGCTCCAGTCTCCCCCCGAGGAACAGGAACATGGAGACGAAGGCAGCCGCCATCAGACCCACCGCTATCCACTTGCCGACTTTCGACAGAGGCAGTATGCACCATACATGCCAAAGCACATAGCCCAAGGCCAAGAGAGTGACACCTATGAAGACGAAAAACATACCCCTCATCAAATCTTTAGAAAAGAGACAGTGAATAGATGTAGATGACCGCTGCCGGAATAGCCATCAGCGAGGAATCGAAACGGTCGAGCATACCGCCATGCCCCGGCAGGATGGACCCGCTGTCCTTCACGCCGAGCGTACGTTTGAACAAAGACTCCACAAGGTCGCCCAACGTGCCGAAGACGACAACCACGAGTCCCAGCCCCATCCACACCGGAATGGATATTTCGGGATGAGAGTCGCCGGAGAGCCAACCGATGATGGCCGCTGCGACCAGCACGAAAACGGCGCCGCCAACGGACCCCTCCCAACTTTTTCCGGGCGACACCCTTGGGAATAGTTTATGCTTTCCGAAAAGCGACCCGGTGCAATATGCCCCTGTATCGTTGACCCAGAGGAAGATGAACAGGCTGAGCGGCAGCAACTGGTTGTAGGTACCCTCGCCACCGGTCTGGAAAGCCAGCACATTGATGGTGGAGAACGGGAGCGCGATATACATCTGTCCCATCATGGTGTATGCCCAGTTGTTCACGGGGTTGGGCGCCTTGGTGAACAATTCGGCGATAAACAAATAGATGATTGTGATGAGGTAAGGGATAAAGGCCGTGGCGTCGGTGATTTTCATACAATAACCCGCCATGGCCAGGAAAAGATACACACCCGCCACTGTACTGATGAAGCGGTTGACATCGATATCATCCCATTCGTTGACCAATCCGGAAAATTCCCAAAGAGTCAATCCTGTAATGACTGCGAAAAGCAGCACCATCGTCTCAGGCTTGAGGAAACAGGCCACGATGGCTGCCACGAAAATGACGCCGGTGATTGTTCTCACAATCAGGTTTTTCATCTTATCACTCATGGTTCTCGGTCTCTTGGTTATTATTCTCCTCATTCACATCCTCCACAGATGCTTCGGCCGCTGTCGCCTCGCCATCAGCAATCTGCTGTTGGGCAGCCTGGGCTTCCTCTGCTCCCATGATTTCCTGGGAACGGCTCTTCCAAGGCCGTTTTCCGAAGATTTTCTCCACATCCTCAGCAAAAATCACCTCACGGGAAATCAACAATTCCGCCAAGGCATTGTGACCCTCCTTATGCTCGATAAGGATTTGCTTTGCCCTGTCATATTGCTCGTTGACCATCTTGAGCACCTCATCATCGATGATTTTGGCAGTCGTGTCGCTGTAAGGCCTCTGGAACTGGTATTCCTGGTTGTTGTAATAACAGATATTCGGCAACTTCTCTCCCATTCCGGCATAGGCAATCATACCATACGCGCTCTTGGTGGCCCGCTCCAGGTCGTTCATGGCCCCGGTGGAGATATGTCCGGTGAACAACTCCTCGGCGGCACGTCCACCCATGAGAGAGCACATCTCGTCGAGCATTTCCTCCTTGGTGGTAATCTGCCGCTCCTCGGGCAGGTACCAGGCAGCGCCCAGCGCCTTTCCACGCGGCACGATGGACACCTTGACCAGCGGATTGGCATGCTCGCAGAACCAGGAGATGGTGGCATGACCAGCCTCATGCAGTGCGATGGTGCGTTTCTCGTGAGCCGTCATCACCTTGGTTTTCTTCTCCAGTCCACCGATGATACGGTCGACGGCATCGAGGAAGTCCTGCCTGCAAACGGTCTTGGCACTTCTCCGAGCGGCAATCAGCGCAGCCTCGTTGCAGACATTGGCGATGTCGGCACCCGAGAAGCCGGGAGTCTGCCGTGCCAGCAAGTCGATGTCCACGGAGTCGTCCACCTTGATGGGTTTGAGATGCACGATGAAAATTTCCTTGCGCTCATTGAGGTCGGGCAGGTCGACATTGATTTGCCTGTCGAAGCGCCCTGCCCGGAGCAGTGCGGAGTCGAGCATATCGGCGCGGTTGGTAGCCGCCATGATGATGACACCGCTGTTGGTGCCGAATCCGTCCATTTCGGTGAGGAGCGCATTCAGCGTGTTCTCCCTCTCGTCATTGCCACCCATGGAAGGATTCTTGGAGCGGGCGCGTCCCACGGCGTCAATCTCATCGATGAAAATGATACAGGGAGCCTTTTCCTTAGCCTGGCGGAACAAATCGCGCACCCTGCTGGCACCCACACCCACAAACATCTCGACGAAATCGCTTCCGCTCATGGAGAAGAACGGCACGCCGGCCTCTCCGGCTACAGCCTTGGCCAACAAGGTCTTACCCGTTCCCGGAGGACCTACGAGGAGCGCTCCCTTAGGGATTTTACCACCCAGGTCGGTATATTTCTTTGGGTTTTTGAGGAAGTCCACGATTTCCTGCACCTCCTCCTTGGCTCCTGCCTGTCCGGCGACATCACGGAAAGTGACGCCCAGGTCATTGCCTTTCTCATACATCCGGGCCTTGCTCTTTCCGACATTGAAGACGCCACCGCCTGCTCCTCCACCGCCCATTCTGCGGAAGAAGAACACCATGATGAGCACGAAGAAGAGGATAGAAATCGCATTGAACAACAAACTGACCATGTCGCCGCTCTTCTCGTTCTCAAACGTCACATGCCCATTGAATTTTCCCTGTTTCTGGGCATCGTCGAGGAAGGTTTCCAACGACTCCACGGAGCCGAACTCCACCTCCAGATAAGGATTTGACCCTGTCTGCTTGACATCCTGCTCAAAAACATCATGGATAAATTCCGGGTTGACATACATCTTGAGAATATTCTCCTCTCCATTGATGATCACCTCCTTGGCGGCGCCCTTCATCACCCATTCCTTGAAATTATAGTAATTGTCGGTGCGGGAGATGCCCGAAGCACCGGCCTGCCCGGTACCCGTATTGGTGAAGAACAATATACCCAATGCCAATATGATGGTCAGGTAGATCCAGTTCATATTGAACTTTGGCATATTAGGCTTGTTTTCTTTATTATTCTGCTGTTCCATTGATATAAAACCGTAATATGTTGATGCCTTTCCGCCGTTGAGAAAACAGGCGTGAAAGGAGGATAAAATCAGTCGATTTCAGGAATGCGGGTAAGTTCGGCATCTTCCCACAATCCCTCCAAATTATAGTATTCCCTGGTATCAGGAACAAAAATGTGGACGATGACCTCGGTGTAGTCCATAGCCACCCAAACGGCGTTTTCCAATCCGACCACCTTTACAGGTTTCTCTCCGGAATGCTCTCTTACGAAATCCTCCACGGACTCAGCGATGGCACCCACCTGCATGGGAGAATTGCCCTGGCATATCACGAAATAGCGGCAGATGGAACCTTCCACACCAGCCATGTCGGCCACAACAATGGCCATTCCCTTTTTCTCCTGAATACCTTTAATAATGTTTTCTACCAGATTTTTTGTTTCGTTCATTCAAAAATAGATGTTGTTATATTATTTTTTTCCTTCCGCAAGCCCTATCAGTCGGACCGGCGTATTTGGTTGCAAAGTTAGTGTAAAAAAATGATTCTATTGAGGAAATAGCCTATAAAATCCCTAAAAAAACCTCAATAAAATGTCAAAACCCACGGGACAGAGCGGAAAAGAAGCAAAAAAAGGCCATTTTTTGCATTTTTTCCCTGAAAAGTTTGCAAGTTTCGAAAAAAGTGCTTACCTTTGCACAGTTAAATGAGGGAATCCCTCAGATATCATTGGGATATGGTGTAATGGTAACACTACAGATTCTGGTCCTGTCATTCTTGGTTCGAGTCCGAGTATCCCAACAGATTAGTCCGCTAAGTCACTGAAAATCAGTACTTGGCGGATTTTTCATTGGCATAATTGGCGTGTTTTTGGCGTGATGTGGTTCTTTCGACATCTT
>CACXDY010000144.1 GCA_902766505.1 uncultured Prevotellaceae bacterium | reverse complement strand
CCTTGGGTGCGCAAGGTCTGCGACCCGTCATGCTCCACACCAAGACACTCAACATTGAGTCCTTGTGTTGAAGCGAAACCTTGTGCATCAATATCCATTGGGGCAAGAAGCACACATAGAAACAATGATAATGTAAGTAGTTTTTTCATAAATACAATACTAAATAATTAGAATTCATAACCCAATTTCAATCCTACGAAATGGATCGTTGAAGGATATTTCGGTAGAGCTTTTATTTCTCCTACTGCATAATTGATTCCCAACAAGAATGCACTTCGTCTTTGTCCTATCCGCATACCAATTGTTGGTGAGACGAAGAAACCATCACCGAAATTAGCGCCGATATCCAATGACCAATACGGCACAATCTCACGGGTATATTGCGACAGCATCTGACCGCGGACGTCAAAATAGACCGGCACCGTAAAGGCGCTTTCATTACCACGTACATTTTCGTTACCATTAAAATAATAATTAGCTCCCACTCCCAAGCCTATACGCAAGTATTCGTTGAAACGAAAGCCACAAACATAACTTGCCATTCCGCGTTGGGCATTCTTGTGATCAGTGACTACTGAACTCGAAACTGTACCTTCTATAGCACACCAGAATCCACTATTGTCAAGAGAATACTCGTGGTAGTTGGTGCCCTTTGCCTCTTGTGGCAGGCGAATGGTCTGTGCTGACAAGTTTGGAATCATTGCAAGTGCCAACAATAATAATAATACTTTTTTCATATAAAAAGGGTTTGTTTTAGTGAGTGTTTTTTAGTTATCTATTAACAATACTATCAATGAATTGATTATACAATTTACATATGAATGCAAATATACTAAAAAATCTGACACAAAACCAAAAATTTTGATATTAAAATATGTTAAAATGTGATATTTCCCAAAAGCAGCGTCTAATTGACATATTCCGGGTAGAACCGTTTCAGATACGATACCAGGTCGACAACACCATAGGAATTGGTGAGCGCCTTGCCCTGCACGATACGTTTTGAATTGGTTCTGAGGAACACAAACTCGCTGCCCGTATAGGTGTAGGAGGCCAATTGATAGTCGATGTTTTTCATGTCAAGCAGTTGCATGCTCTTGCCATAACGTGGCAGGGCCAAAATACTGCCTTCTGTCAACATTCTTTGGGGGATGATGTCGAGCGGAGAGAGCAACCGTGTGCGCGGGTCATAATCATAGAACATCACCATGGTTGCTTCTGTATCAATTATCGCATTCACGGCAAAGATACGATGACCATTGTCGCATTTCCAATAGCAAGCCTCTACGACCTTATAATCCGGTCCCTCATGCGTATCGGATTTGGACCCCACCAGAAGATATCCATTGGAGCGGTCAATCTCTATTATACTCTCTGCGGCTTGGGGATTGTCCAGGTCGGTGACCGCCTGCCTGACCATCGGAGAATTGCTCTTATGGGCAAAAGCCTTGAAGAAATCCACGATTCCCGGGGTCTGCCCGCCACTGTTGACAAGTGGACGCTTATCCATCCAATCATAGTCCCAGTATCGTGTCGGTTCTGCCTGCTCGTCCATCACTTCATCCTCATCAACGACAACAGGTTCCTCCGTGGGAATCCATTTGCTGTTGTCATCATTGATTTTGTTGGTATGGCCCAATTTGTCGGCAGGATGCTCAATCTCACATTCATGGAGTCTGATGTTTCCCCCTTGGATAGAGAAGAGTTGGCCCTGATTCTCATGGATGTAAGTATTGTTGAAAGCCACATTGCTGCTGCTCTTCACATTGATAAGGGGAAATTCCTTGTTGTGATGGAATTCACAGGCATTGAACTCAACATTTTTACAATCACTGAGATTCATGATGAAATAACTGCACTCACGGATGATGGAGTTGTCACAACGGAGATTGCTGGTGTGTTCTGCACCGATACCCTCCGTGCCACAGCCGTACATGTCGCAATGCTCGATGGCCACATTGTCGCAGTAGTAGAGGCCCACTACTCCACCCTCACAATAGCCCTCCTCGGTGTGTCCCAACGTGAGGTTGCGCAAGGTGATATTACGGCATTTGATGAAATGGAGCACATAGGAGTAACGGGGAGAGATAATGATGCTCGCACCCGTGCCCTCACCCTCGATGGTGATGTTGCGCATGCCTGCCAGAATCAGTTGGGGACCATCAAAAGGGTCATAATATCCCAAGGTAGGCTTTTTGTCATAGATGTCGTAATTGCTTTCGTAGATACTGATTTCCTTGAGACCTATGGCCGCGCAGTTGTCGGCATCCACCAAGGCCTCTGTCAGCATGATAGTGACTCCCTGTGGTATCAAAATATGTGAATTGGATTTCATGGCCTGCACAAACTGCTCTGCCGTCTGCACCTTTTTCACCTTCGTTTTCTGTATTTCGGCATGGGCACTCCCGAAACCGAAAAGAATGGTCATGGCAACCACCAACAATCTGAAATTTCTCATAGTGTTCATAATTGATAAAAGTTATTATGTTGCAAATATAACTAATTTTTTGATTCAACAAGCCTATATACCTGTATAAATGCCTTTTTTTATGGGAATAACTGCTGTTTTGCTGAAATGTCAAACACTATTTGACCTGAAGTGTAATTTTGCAGGCGAATTTGAAACCCATTTACAATTTCTATCCACATGAAAGCAACAAAGAAAACAGAGAAGGAAGAGAGAAGCGACACAATGCTTACAAAAGAAAAGAACATCCCGGCAAACACCTCTACCATCGAGAGCCAACCCGAGACCTACACGGACATCGAGGAACAGACAGAGACTTCCACGGACATCGAGGAACAGACAGAGACTTCCACCGCTGAGCAACTACCCGAAATGGGCATAAGGGAGAAATCTGATGTGAAAACAGGCAGACAGTCCGAGGCGACGACCGATGTACAGCCTGAAACGGCTCCCAGTGACCACCCGGAGGCGACTATTGAAGCACAAGACGAGACAACGACCGGTGAGTATCCCGGGAAAGAAAGCCCTTTCACGGGCGCCAGCAACAACATCATGTGGGACGCGGACGAAATCGATGATGCCACACGAATCCTCGTGGAAAGGATGATTAAAGACTTGAGGGAAGAGATGTCAAAAGGAGAAATCAGCCGCCAGATGATGGAATCTATCCTGCATGCAATCAACTATGAACGCGACTTAGCCCAGGCCGACCATGACGGGGAGGTGCGGGGCCGCAATGCACGCATCGAGGAATTCCTGAATACGCAGCAGGAAGGCGACGGTATACATCAGTTTGGACAAACCGTCGTAAAGCCATCTCACTCCATACCATATAGTGTCATCGGAGGGCTGTCCGCAGCCGATAAAATGACCATCTGGGAGCGAGGTAATGAAAAAAGAGTCAAATATTAAAAAACGTTAACAAAAGAAAGAAAATACAACGCAAGGTGCCAATTTCAGAAAGAAAAGCTTAATTTTGTGCGAAAAATTGATTGAAAACAAATTAAAAACGAAATATGCTTACTGATATGAAGAAAACTTACCTGACCCCAGAAATTAGGATTCAGCCGATTGACTCTGAGGACTTCCTTGACGAAAGCTTGCCTGTCTTTGATAACGTCAACCCCGACACTCCGGAAGGTGAAATTATCACAGATTCAAAAGATATCTTAGGCAACAGCAATTCGATCTGGGATCAAGAATAACAGTTATTGCATCCTAAAAAAGACACATCACCGATAGGAACAGATGTTTCTATCGGTGTGTTTTATTGTCATCTCGTCTATGCTGAAATAGACAACCAATCGATTGGTCTACTCGTATTTTTGCGGTAAGCAACGACATCAAAATGACCAATCAACCCGATGAAGTGGCGGCCATGCTCGAAGAGAACAGGCGCCGAAAAACCATCATCCAAACGCCATATTGTCCACATTCCGGCGAGGGAGTACCCTTGCCCCGTACACGCGTACATATAGTAGAATACTCCCCTACCCCTATCCTTGTTCCCAACACGATGATGGAGACTCCCATCATCAGCCGCATCATGCTGCTCGGCAGCATGACACGATATGCACAAAGCGAGCGTATCTTCCTGCAAGAAGCGAAGAAAAGGCTGGAAGTGGTGCGCTGCCGGCATGATTTCTTCTACTGGGCATGGAGATATGTGCGCATCAAGCCCAAGGACGGCGGCGACGACATTCCCTTCACCCTCAACCGACCACAACGCAGATTGGTAGAGGTCTTTGAACATGCAAGGCTCAGCGGTATGCCCATTAGGGTTATCGTACTCAAAGCACGCCAATGGGGCGGGTCGACAGTTACCCAACTCTATATGGCCTGGTTGCAGTTGATGCACATGCGTGGACTCAACTCTCTCATCGTAGGGCATGTGAAAACCGCCTCGGCCGAGGTGAGCAGCATGTTCGACAAGATGATGGACCACTACCCCATGGAACTGCTTGAGAAAGCCAGTTTTGATGACAGCATGGTGGATGCTGCCGGCCATTCTCCGATAGACGATGCGCCCATTTTCGCCCTTGACGACGGCTGCCGTGCGAAAAAAGCCAATCATGGCACACAGTCGAAAATTGCCGGCGACCGCGATTCCCGTCAGATACGGTTTCTCCCTACACGCAACTGCAAAATCAAGATAGGTTCTGCCGAAACGCCCAACTCCGCCCGTGGTGGCGACTCTGCTTTAGTCCACTGCACCGAGGTGGCTTTTTGGCGGAAAACCGACAACAAGACACCCGAGGACATCATCAGGTCGGCATGTGCCGGAGCATCATTCAAACCCATGACCATGATTGTCTATGAATCTACGGCCAACGGCACGGGAAATTTCTTTCAGCGGGAGTACGATGCCGCCAAACAGGGTTTTTCGCAGTTTGTGCCTGTGTTTGTGGCATGGTGGCAGATTGAACGATATCAACTGGCCATGGCCAACCCTGAGAAGGTCGCACTATGGTTGTGGGAGCACCGCCATGACGAGACGCAGCCCACGCCCCGCGAGGAGTCGGGACGCTACCTCTGGCAACTATGGGAGATGGGCGCCACCTTGGAGGCCATCAACTGGTACAAAAACGAGCGGCTCAAATATGCCGACCATGGTGATATCGCCGCAGAGTTTCCCTCCGACGACATAGAGGCGTTTCAATGCTCCGGTTCTCACGTGTTCAACCCCTACCACATAGAAGTTCTGAGAAAGAGTTGCCGGCCTCCCCGCTTCACGGGCGACATGGCAGGCGACGCCATAAAAGGGGCGCGGGCGCTTGAAGGTCTACACCTTGTGGAAATGGGACAGTTGACCATCTGGTCTTTTCCGGAGATATTCGACGACTGTCATGTCAGCGACCGATACCTGGTGGTAGTCGACATCGGCGGACGAAGCGCCAAGGCCGACTGGTCGGTCATCTGCGTCTTCGACCGTTACTGGATGATGGAAGGGGAACGGCCCGAGGTTTGCGCACAATGGTACGGACATACCGATATGGACCTGCTGGCATGGAAAGCAGCACAAATCGCCCGATACTATGACCATGCACTCTTAGTGGTGGAGTCGAATACTCTGGAGACGCACGACGACAGCCGCTGGCTGGAAGGCGGCGACCAGTCGTCGTATATCCTCAATGAGATACGTGAGGTCTACCCCAACCTCTACGCCCGGCGGCAGAGTGCCGAAGACATCCGTATCCACGCCCCGTTGAAATATGGTTTCCACACCAATGTGAAGACCAAGCCGGAAATCATATCCACCATGGTGGAGGCGGTACGCGAGAACCTCTACATCGAGCGCGACCAGCGCTGTCTCGATGAGATGTGCACCTACGTGCGTCGGACCAACGGCAGTTATGGTGCCGTGGAGGGCAAGCATGACGACCTGCTCATGACGCGTGCCATCGGCCTGCACATCTGTTTTCATGAAATGCCTGTGCCACGAATAGTGAGCAACAATACCACGGCCAAAAACCGCCGCGATGCCTCGGCAGGCATCTGGTGAAAGGACCGGACGGGAGAACTGACAAAATGTCACTTTCCTTGTCAATGGTATGGTATTTGAACAAATAGGGATAGAAAAAAAACAAAAAAGAAAGGAGAATCATATCATGACATTCGACAAATTTACCATCAAGGCACAGGAGTCCGTCCAGGAAGCCGTGAACATAGCAGAAAGCAACGGCCAACAATATGTGGAGCCCGAGCATCTGCTCAAAGGAATCATGGTGCAGGGTAAGGACATCTGCCAATTCATTTTTCAAAAATTAGGCGTCAATGCCACGCAGTTGGAACGCGTGGTCGACGGAGAAATCAGCCACCTGCCCCGCGTGCAGGGAGGCAGCACTTATTTCAGCGGCACTGCCAACAGCGTGTTGCAGCGCACACTCGACATATCACAGAAAATGGGCGACGAGTTTGTGTCAGTGGAGCCTATGCTCCTCGCATTGCTCGAAGTTTCCTCTACCGCCAGCCGCATCATGAAAGATGCCGGCATCGACAGCAAAGGACTGAAGGCCGCCATCGACTCCCTCCGCAAGGGCAACAAGGTCAGCACGCAGTCGGCCGATGAAAACTACCAGAGCCTGTCGAAATATGCCAAGAACTTAGTGGAACTGGCACGGGCCGGAAAACTGGACCCGGTCATCGGACGCGACGACGAAATACGGCGCCTCCTGCAGATTCTCTCACGAAGGACAAAAAACAACCCCATACTGCTCGGAGAGCCGGGAACGGGTAAGACAGCCATCGTGGAAGGTCTGGCCGGACGTATCGTGCGGGGCGACGTGCCCGAGAACCTGAAGGACAAGCAAATCTACTCGCTCGACATGGGACAACTTATCGCAGGCGCCAAATACAAAGGTGAGTTTGAGGAAAGGCTTAAAAGCGTCATCAACGAAGTGGTGAAGAGCGACGGACAAATCATTCTCTTCATCGACGAGATACACACCCTGGTGGGAGCCGGAGCAAGCGAGGGAGCCATGGATGCCGCCAACATCCTGAAGCCGGCCTTGGCACGTGGAGAACTGCGCGCCATCGGTGCCACGACACTCAACGAGTATCAGAAATACTTTGAGAAAGACAAGGCACTGGAGCGGCGGTTCCAGACCGTCATGGTCGACGAGCCGGACGAGATGAGCGCCATCAGTATCCTCCGTGGTCTGAAAGAACGCTACGAGAACCACCATAACGTGCGTATACAAGACGATGCCTGCATCGCTGCCGTCAAACTCTCGGAAAGGTATATCAGCGACCGGTTCCTGCCCGACAAGGCCATTGACCTGATGGACGAGGCAGCCGCCAAACTCCGCATGGAGCGCGACTCCGTGCCCGAGGAACTCGATGAGGTGAGCCGCCGTCTGGCCCAACTGGAAATCGAGAGAGAGGCTATCCGGCGCGAAGACGACCAGACCAAACTGGCTCAACTCGACAAGGACATCGCCGAATTGAGGGAACAGGAAGCGTCGTTCAAGGCTAAATGGGAAGGCGAGAAAGACCTGCTCAACCGGATACAGCAAAACAAACAGCAGATAGAGAACCTGCGGTTCGAAGCCGACCGTGCCGAGCGCGAAGGCAACTATGGCCGTGTGGCTGAAATCCGCTACGGCAAATTGCAGGAACTGGAGGCTGAGATTGAGAAAATCAAGGCTCAACTCAAAGAGGCACAGGGCAGCGACACCCTGGTGCGCGAAGAGGTGACAGCCGATGATATCGCCGAGGTGGTGAGCCGTTGGACGGGCATCCCTGTTACCCGAATGATGCAGAGCGAGCGTGAGAAATTACTCCATCTGGAGGAGGACCTCCACCGCCGTGTCATCGGACAGGATGCCGCCATCACCGCCGTGAGCGATGCCGTGCGCAGGTCAAGAGCCGGTCTTCAAGACCCCAAACGACCCATCGCCTCGTTCATCTTCATGGGTACCACAGGTGTGGGAAAGACCGAACTGGCAAAGGCACTGGCCGAATACCTCTTCAACGACGAGAGTATGATGACCCGTATCGACATGAGTGAGTATATGGAGAAATACAGCGTGTCGCGACTCATCGGTGCCCCTCCGGGATATGTGGGCTATGATGAGGGCGGACAACTCACCGAGGCCGTCAGGAGAAAGCCATACTCAGTGGTGCTCTTCGACGAGATAGAGAAGGCTCACCCCGATGTGTTCAACATCCTGCTGCAAGTACTTGATGACGGAAGGCTTACCGACAACAAGGGACGCACGGTGAACTTCAAGAACACCATCATCATCATGACATCCAACCTCGGAAGCCAGTATATCCAAAGTCAGATGCAGCAGATGAATGACAGCAACCGTGACCAAATCATCGAACAAACGAAACAACAGGTCATGGAGATGCTCAAGAAGACTATCAGGCCGGAGTTCCTCAACCGTATCGACGAGACCATCATGTTCCTGCCGCTTACCAAAGAGGAGATTGCCGATGTGGTCAGGCTGCAGATGAACGGTGTGGCCAAAATGCTGGAGCAACAGGGTATCCAACTCGAAACGACTCCGCATGCCATCAACTATCTCGCCGAGGTGGGATACGACCCCGAATTTGGAGCAAGACCCGTGAAACGTGCCATACAGCACTATGTTCTCAACGACCTCTCACGCCGTATACTGGCTGATGAGGTGAGCCGCGACAAGCCCATTGTCATCGACTCCTTCGGACAAGGGCTGGTTTTCAGAAATTAAAGAGCGTAATCATAACAAGAGGGTGTGGCACTTCATTTTGACACACCCTCTTTTATTGCCGTTTCTGCGGCCGCGACATCTTTGTCTTATTCCCTGTCCCAAAGGTTGTTTTCACGAGCATGAGCGGGTCCCGTGCCTGCATCACCATATCCGATACCCGTGTCGCCGGCATCGATGTCGATGACCACCTTTTGGTCTTCAGCAGCCAACAGGATGATGTCCACCAAGGCCATCACATCAACCACAAGTAGAAATGAGGGATATTTTGAAAGCAAGTAGCAACGAAAGACTAACAGGTATGAACAACAAAAATTAAATAATTGTTGTATTTATTGTTTGTAAACAATAAAAAAATCGTATATTTGCATCTTGAAAATGAATAGAAATAATGATAGACAATGGAAATAATTAGCAGGAAACGGTATCTGAAAAAGGTAGAGAGCTGGATTGGCAAGGAGAACGTAATAGTGCTGACGGGCCAGCGGCGCGTGGGCAAGAGTTTCGTTTTGAAGGACTTCGTGAGACAGCATGAGGAGGAGGCAAACATCATATATGTGGATAAGGAAAAGCGGCAGTTCCGCTTCCTGGAGAACGGCGACCAACTGGGAAATTACATCGAGGAGCGGATGGACACAGAAAAGCACAACATTATCCTGGTGGACGAGATACAGGACATCGATGGGTGGGAGAAGCTAATCAGAAGCTATAGGACGGAAGAGAACACGGACATCATCATCACGGGGAGCAATTCGAAGATGTTGAGCAGTGAGTTGAGCACGCTGTTAGGTGGACGGTACGAGGAGATCAGGGTGCTGCCACTTAGTTATGGGGAGTTCATGAAGTTCCACCGACTGGAGGACAGCGACGAAACACTGCGGAAATATCTGTCGTATGGCGGATTGCCTGGACTGCGGGTGATTGGACTGGAGGATGAGGAGATGGTGTGGGAGTATCTG
>CACXDY010000143.1 GCA_902766505.1 uncultured Prevotellaceae bacterium | reverse complement strand
TGCCTGTCACGATGTCCACACCTTCGCTGTCTCTGCGGTAGGCTGTGGTGCCTTCATTCTTGTTGTCTGAGTCATGATAGGTCATGCTCTCTGCTCCCATGTCGAAATCTTCTGCCTGCAAGGTTCCCGGAATTTCTATCTCTCCTTTGTAGGGTGAACGGGGATTGTAGGCATTGAAGCCCGAAAGACGCTCAAACTTCGTGCTGTCTGTTGCTACGACAACGGCCTTGATGTCGTATCTTCCTGCATCCACAGGGGTGTAAGCGGTCTCATAGGGCGCTTCGGTCAGCCTCCCGGCGTATTGGTTGTTGATATACAGGTCTATATGGTCTATCGTCTTGGTCTTCAGACGGGCGCGCACAGTGATGGGCACCTCCTCGCCCTTGGTGACGGCGAGCGAACCTGCCTTGACGTATACTGAGGCTTCTTTCACCATACCGGGGAAAGGACTCTTTGCCGTCTTGGCTGCATCGCTGGCCATGTAGTTGCGGAGCCAGGTCATGGCGGGACGGTCCTTGCCGTCACGAATCAGGCCTGAGTTGCCGTCCGTGGTCCATGTGTGTCCATAGATGTATCCCCACAGGGTGATACCTGCACAGTAGTCGGCTTCCCACATATAGGGTATCTGCTCCTGGTAGCGCTGCAACTGCAGTTGGTCGTCTGTGGTGCCGATGTCATATTCGGTGCTGTACATCGGCATCTGCAGGGCGTCCTGAATCTCTGTCATCGCTGCCTTGAAATTGGTAAAGCTCATGTCGGTAAGGTCATGTGACTGGCATCCGTAGGCATCAATGGGGGCTCCGGCATCACGGAGGGTTTTCACCAATTGGATAAACTCTGTGCGCTGCCATTGGAAGGTGTTGTAGTCATTGTATATCAGAATGGCATCCGGCCAACGCTCATGGGCCATTTCGAATGCCTTGATAATCCAGTCGAAACCGGTCTTGCCGTCACCACCCAAAGCGGCTTTGTAGGGGGCGGGTTGGTGACCGGCCACCGCCTCATTGACTACGTCAATCAACGGCAGTTCGGGATAGTGGGCCTTGATGGCGTCCATCCATTCCTCGATGGCTTTGTATTGCTCTTCTGTGGAAAGACTGTTGAGCCAGTTGGGATACTGTGCTCCCCAAATCAGACAGTGAAACTTGAACGGGAAATTGTGGTTTTTGGCGTAGTTGAAAGCATTGTCGCAACCACCCCAACTGAAACTTCCCCTGCGCGAACCTTCGATAGACTGCCATTTGGATTCGTTTTCAGGGGTAATCTGATTCCAGAGAGTGTGAAATGGTTCATTGCCGTAATCCACCGAATAACTGGTCGTGATGTTGCCAAGAAACTTGTCTGCGTTGGAGGACAATTGGGCATTGGCCTTCAAAGGTGACAAACATAAAGCCATAAGCAACAGACATGCCGGAAGGTGAATTCGTGACTTGTAGTTGATTAAGTTAGTAAAAATTGTTTTCATAGGTGTTGTGCAGTTAGGATGTTCTTGATGTGTTTGCAAAGATACAAATATATTTGGGTTTATGTGTCAAAAACACACTTTTTTCGTATATTTGCAGCGCAATTTAAAGTCAATAATCCTATTTCCATTAAAAAAACGATGAAGACGGTCTTTATTACTGGTGCCAATAAAGGCATTGGATTTGGTATCGCCAAACATCTCGGTCTCAGTGGTTGGCATGTGATTATCGGTGCCCGCAATCGGCAGCGTGCAGAGAATGCCATCAATGAACTGAAAGCACTGGGCATTGTTGCGCTGGGTTGGGTCAACGTTGAATTGGCCGACCTCGACAGTATTGAGAAGGCTGCCAAAGAGATAGAGGAGAAATATCCAAGTCTCTCGCTGTTGGTCAACAATGCCGGTATCCCCGGAGATATGGGGGTAGGGGCTCAATATGTGGATGTCAGGGATATCAGAAAAACCCTCGACATCAACTTTGTGGGCACTTATGCGCTCACAAGGTCGCTCTTCCCATTATTGGAGAAAAACAGAGGTAGGATTGTCAACATCACCGTACCGTCGGTCATCAGCCCCTTCTGGCATCCCCTCGCTTATGTGACCAGCAAGGCAGCACAGAATGCCATGATGGGCGTGATGGCAATGGAATTCCAGCAGAGCGGCAACCGGATGGAAATATTCTCCGTACACCCGGGGCCGACGACAACCGACCTCAATGGCAATATCACGCTTCCTGGGTTCCACGACATTGATGTCGTAGGAAGGAAAATGGCCGAACTTATCAATGACGGCCAAAGCCACCAGGGGGAATTCATCGAACTTTATCCCATTGTAAAGGAGGATTGACGCATAGCGCTATCTTAATATCTCCACATAGCGGTTGTCTTGCTCCCGGACATAGGGATTCTTCTCCACAACATCCACGTTCAGTACCTGGTGCTTCTTTTGAAACCATCTGAACAGAAAAAACTTCTTGGGCGGATTCAGCGTCTCCTTTCTGGTGGATACCACGATATGTTTCTGGCTTCTGAATGTCGGACGGATGGTGACAGTGGACGGGTAATGGATTCCTATCTTCAAGTCGTACCACTCGTCACCCAATAGGGTGTCAATATCAAGGGTGGCTTCCCTGAATAGGGTATCCCGGAATATGAGCGTGTCTGTCTTCGAGACACTGGTGTATACATAATGAAGCGACTTCAGGTTTTTGTCCTTGATTTTGAGTTCTTTCCGGGTGGCATTCAAAATCTTGAGCAATGAATCCTTGAAATAGCCCAACTGGTCAATAGTCAGTTGATAGCCGGCATTCTGCTTCCTGGAGTCACTGAGCAATGCATCATAGGCCTTGACATTGGCCATCGCAGCTTCCAGTTTCTTGTTGGTGGTATGATATAGCATTGTCGTCTCTGCCAAAGCGGCTAATAAGAATGCGATTGCCAATAATGTCCATTTTCTCATCATCTTTTTTTTCCCGCAAAGATAGGGGGCATAGGAGGGAAAACGCATGCCATTTCAGCAAAAACGGACACTTGAGCAGTTGGATGAGGATACACCAACGAATCCCCTCCTCTTCGCCGGTGGCAGCGGTAAGGGAGGGAATTCGTGGATGTTGATTGGTGTCTTCCGACAGTGACAGTATCAATTAAATGTTTTGACCTATCCTGATGTCGGCGATTTCAATTTTTTGGCTGTTCCATGGTTTGTGGGTGAAATGATTGTCATTGCTGATGCCATACTTCACGTTGCTTGATTCGTTGACAGTGAATGTGCCTTCCACATGGGTCCAAAGGTTACGGCTGTTGTTGCCGTCTACCACCACCTCACCATCACTGATGGGATTGTCGTTTTCTTGATATTTGGGTATCTCGAAACGCAGCGTGTCCCTGCCGTTTACCACATAGAGGGCGTTACCTTCTCCGTCGGCTCTCACGTAACCGTCTATCTTATAGGTGCCGGGAGCCAAATCACGCTTTTGGCTCAGGTTGTATTTCATGTCATTGGGATTTTCTTTCACCCGGAGTGAGGCGTATCTGCCGTAGTTGTCTGCGGGCATGATGCCGCCTTCAACGATATCTTCATCGACACCCGTCAGTTTCTCAACGCTCCAGCCTTGGCGGTTGAGCACATCCCAACCATCTCCTTTGAGATAGATGCCGTTGCGGGTGTTCGTCTCCTTGAGGATTCTCTTGAATTCAGACTCCTGACCGATGGCTAAGTGGATAGCTGAAGCAATCAAGGTAAACAGGCAGATAAGCCATAGAATCACCATGCTCACTTTAGCCCATGTCGGCATCCGCTTCTCAGGTTGACGGACAAACACGGCGCGGATGATGCCGTAAAGAGGCAACACAACAAGCAGAATAGCAGAGATGGCTATGACGATAAGCATTCCTTTGGGGATGGATGTCCACAACTGATGCAGTATATGCAAATCGGGGTCATCGAAAACCCAATGGGCCTCTCCGAACAGCGAAGCTATCGACAGACCGGTGGCAGCGCCTAAAAGACCTAAGAGGATACAACCGAGAATGAAGATGATGAATAGGCCTATCAGGATCAAGATGAACTTGACGATGCCTGCAAAAATGCTGCGGGCTGTATCTTGAGTACTGGGGTTATTCACAAAATTGTTGGCTCTGTTCACACCACGCATCATTTCCTCATTGATGGCTTTGGCGGATACGGGCTTGCCGTACATGCGGAGACGGTCCTCGGGGGTCACGGCCTCTGGGATAAGAATCCAGGCGATGATGTAGAGGGGAATCACAAACGAGACAGAGGCAAAGAACAATACCAGCATGATGACACGGAGGATGAGGGGCTCCTTGATGCCGAAGTAGTGACTGATACCCGACAACACACCACCCAGTATCTTGTCCTCTGGGTCGCGGAAGAGTTTGCGGTCGTTTCCAGGCTGGTCGCCAATGCCGACACCCGGCTGACGGGGTTCTTGGTCGGCGAAACGGCTGCTGTTGGCAGCATTCTCTGTCCTCGATGTATGGTCTTGGTTCTCAGTACTTTGATTGCTGCTGAATTCGTCATGGTCATCCATCGACTGGGGGTCGCCGATGCGGTCGATGATTTCTTTCACATGCTCGATGGTGATGGCCATGGTGCCTCTTGAGAGATAGTCGCTCATCAGTTCTGCCACACGATGCTCCACATCATCGGCAATCTCATCGCCGCCATCGCGTTTGCTGTAATACCTCCTCATGTTCTCATTGTATTTCAGAAGAAGCTCATAAGCGTCTTCATCAATGGGGTAGAGGGTTCCGAAAATGTTGACTGTGATATTCCTTTTCATAATCGTGTTTGTTTTGTTGTTTCTTAATTAAATGGTTGAGTTGAGTTTAAGCAGCTCCACGGTACGGGTGAGTGAGGCCCAGGTCTCGTCCATGGAGGTAAGTGCACTTTGACCTTCTGAGGTGAGCGCGTAGTATTTGCGGGGTGGTCCCTGGATGGATTCCCGCCATTCATAACTCAATACTCCATCTTTCTTCAAACGGGTCAACAGGGGGTAGAGGGTTCCCTCTACAACTATCAGGTCGGCCGACTTCAAGCTCTTGATGATGTCGTTGGCATATAAGGGCTGACGGCGAAGCAAAAGAAGGACACAGTATTCCAGCATCCCCTTCCTCATCTGTGATTTTGCATTGTCTATGTTCATTTCTTACACTTTTTTCGTTACGTCGTCCATGGCATGCTCTCTGAACGACACTGCAAATATATGCAATTATATAATACCTTGCAATACAAGGTACTAAAAATATGAAAGAAATTAACTATTTTTAAAATTTCGCTTCACCCTTCCATATCAATAAGGTATAGCCCTTTTTCTTG
>CACXDY010000142.1 GCA_902766505.1 uncultured Prevotellaceae bacterium | reverse complement strand
TTCCTCACTATCACTTACGGCCATGTCTTGTTGGAGTTCATGTTCCATCTGCCTCTGCAACTGCCGTGAGCGCAGCAGATGCAGGCATTGGTTGCGGGTGGCTGCCAGCAGATACCCCCTGACACTCTCCTCGGCCACCTGTGGCTTGCCTCTCCAGATTTTAGTGAACACCTGGTGCACGGCATCCTTCGCATCGTCGGCATTCTCCACCATCGAGAATGCCATGCGATACATATGCGGATAATTATCCTTGAACAGGTGTTCAAACTCTTTTTTACCGTAGTCCATAAGTTATGGTTTGGTCTTCAATCAATCATAAGACCCTCAAACGGGCAAATCAAATACCCCTTATATGCAAAAAAATGAAAAAAATCGTGCAATGGCACGACACAACCCAGAAAATTTGAGGGGGTGCCTTTGAGCACCCCTCAAATTCTATTTTCTAACTCTTTTCTGTCCGTTGGCAATCACGACACCTTTTGTGCTTTCTGAGACTGGAGTGCCGTCGATACGGTAGATTTGAGCATTCCCTCCGCGCGGTGCGGCACTGGGGGCGTTGACCATATTCGTACCCGTTTTCTCAGCGAACTCCGCACGTGCCTTGGCGAGTTGTTCGATGAAACGCTCATGGTTGCGAATCAACTGATAAAGCACGGAGCCAGCCATCCGTCCGGCATCCACATCACTCTGCCAGTGGTATCCGGCGATGACACGGCTCTGCCCGAACTCATAGCCGCGGGCGAGGAGACCTTCCATAGCCTTCGGAGAGGTATTGATATCGGCCAGCAATAAAGCCGAAGTCCAACCGAGTACGGTGTGTCCGGAGGGATAGGAACCCTCGTAGCGGTGTTTCTCCTCCTTCTCAGGCACGATGGTGCCCTCGTTGTAATAGGTATAGGGACGCATGCGGTTGAAGTAAGCCTTTGCATCGGAGTAGATGCTGTCGCATGAAGCACAGACATCCTGCAGGATGCTGTAAATCTCGGGAGTATCTTCCTTGGTAATCTCCAGACCGAAGATGCCGCCGAACTCCTGAATAATAGTTTCCATGCTATAGACTGCATCACGCTGGGCCTGTGCACAGCGTGCTTCGTCGAGCCGCATCAGTTTTCCCCAAAGATACTGCGACTGGTCGGCGACGAACCTGGCCGACTCAAACTCCGGCGGTGCGGGCAGAATATTGGCCATGTTGGGCAATTGTGCCTTTGTGAAATACGCATGTCCGTTCTTCTCATCGCCGGCAGCCTGAACACAGACGATGCCGCAGCACAGGAATGCCACGGTCAAAACAAATAATCTTTTCATCTTCATATTCTTGATTATACTTATTTTTTGATGGTATGTCTCGTTGTTATAGCAGACAGTTTCCCGTCTATCCGCGAAGGGAATGAAAAATTCGCCTGCAAAGGTACGAAATTCGCCGTATTCCTACAAGAGGGCACCTCGCAGGTGAGCCGACATCTTGTATTTTTAAGGACTATCTACCAGTAATTGCCAAATAATTTGTAATTTTGCACGGTTTTTTAAAAAGAAGAGAATACGACATGAAGATATTAGTGACAGGAGCAGCGGGATTCATCGGTTCCAAGATTTCCTACCTGCTGGCCCAACGCGGCGACGAAGTAGTGGGATTAGACAACATCAACGACTATTATGACGTACGTCTGAAAGCGGGCCGTCTGCAAGAATTGGGCATCCCCACCCCAGCCGACTGCGATGTCGCCTGGCTCCAGATGATTCCCAGCCAGAAGTTTCCCAACCTGCGGTTTGTTCGCATGGGCATTGAGGACAAGGATTCCCTCGAGAAGTTGTTTTCAGAGGAGCACTTCGACAAGGTCATCAATTTAGCCGCCCAGGCAGGTGTGAGATATTCCATCACCAATCCTTACGCCTATCTCACAAGCAATCTGGTGGGCTTCCTCAACATCTTGGAGTGTTGCCGCCATTATCCTGTGAAGCATTTGCTCTATGCCTCCTCGAGTTCGGTCTATGGTCTCAACACCAAGGCCCCCTTCTCCGAGGAAGACAAGGTGGACAGTCCTGTCAGTCTTTACGCCGCCAGCAAGAAATCCAATGAGTTGATGGCCCACAGTTACAGCAAACTGTACGGCATCCCCACCACCGGTCTGCGTTATTTCACGGTATATGGTCCGTGGGGCCGTCCCGACATGGCTCCGATGCTTTTTGCCACAGCCATCAGCAAGGGCGAGCCCATCAATGTGTTCAACCATGGCGACATGATGCGTGATTTCACCTTCATCGACGACATAGCCGCCGGCAGCATCCTCTGTCTGGACCATGCTCCCGTGGCCGAAGACTGTCCCAACCAAGTGCCGACACGCGTCTACAACATCGGTTGTTCCAACCCTGTCCGTCTGATGGATTTCATCACGGAGATAGAGGAAGCCGTTGGCAAGAAAGCCAACATGGTGATGAAGCCTATGCAGCCCGGAGATGTCTACATGACCTATGCCGACACCAGCCGTCTGGAGTCGGAAATAGGCTACAAGCCCACCGTCCGTCTGCACGAGGGCATTCAGCAATTCATCCAATGGTTTAAGTCGGAGAAGAATCCCCTACTATAAAAATAGATGTGGGGATTACTCCACGACCATGTTTTTCACCTGGCAGTTTTCGATGATTGATGCGTCGAAGGCTTTCTTCTGGTCGCGCACCTTGATATTCTCGAAGGTGAAATCAGTGAGTTTGTATTTGTCGGATGGACCCACATCAAAGAAATTCTTGCAGTCCATATTGATGTTTCTCATCACGATGTTGTTGCAGGTCGACAGGGGCATATCCTCCCTGTCCTCAGGCTTGAAGAATTGAGTCCAAGGTCTCACCACGAGGAAACTGGAGCAGTTGCCGGTGATGTCCTCCACGGTCACAAATTCATAGTGCTGGGGTGTATCGGGCCTCATTTTCAGCCACAGCACGCGGCTGGCGTCGGTCACATGGCATCTTCTGAGGATGACATTCCAGTCGTGGAGCGACTCGCTGCCGAGGGTGAGACATCCATGCACCTTGCCATAGGTACAGTCCTCGATGATGATGTTGGAGTTGGGTCCGTTGGTGGAATCCTTGTCCGCCCATGTCCCTTTTCCACCCTTGAGAACCACGGCATCGTCGTTCACACTCATATAGCATCCCTTGATGAGCACATCATGGCAAACGTCGAGGTCGATGGCATCGCTGCTTGGCGCCTTCACGCCCGAAGTAGGTGAAAAGATATAGCATCCGAGGTAGCGCACATGGTCGCATCTGTAGAGGTGGTTGGTCCAGAACGGGCTGTTGACCAGCCTCACGTCCTGCACGGTGACGTTCTTGCAGTTGGAGATATAGACCAGTCGTGGTCTCAGCGCCTCGAGGTTGGTGCACTGCCGGTTGTATTCCCTCCGAATCCAGAACTCCTCCCAATAATTGTAGCCATTTCCATCGATGGTCCCCTTGCCTGAGATGGTGAATCCGTCGATACCGTCGGCATTCACCAGTGCAGAGAAATATTTGATGGACTGGCCCTCCATACGGGTGTCCTTGATGGGGAAATTGCGGATACGGTCAGAACCTTTCAGTCTGGCTCCCTCCTGCAGGTGCAGGTGAGTGCCCTGTTTGAAGAAAAGCGCTCCACTGAGGAAGGTTCCTTTGGGCAAGACCACCACGCCCCCACCCTCCTGGGCAGCCCGGTCGATGACAGCCTGCAGGGCTTCGGTTTGCAGCAGCGAACTGTCGTTCTTCACTCCATACTCGGTGACCACGAATTGTTTGCCCAGTTTCTCCAGACTCACTTTGGCGGTGTCAGCAAACCATGCGGGAACAGGTGTTCCATCAGGAAACACGGCCGTTTTCACTTTTTTCTTGGCACCGGCGCCCACTACGACGGCACACAACAGAACGGCAAGGATAACTTTTCTCATAAAATTAGGTGATTTTTCAGTTATGTTGCAAAAATAGCGCAAAAAGATTACAATGAGGTCAAAAAACATGAAAAAAACGCATGTCATCCCCCATATATCGGGAAAAATGTTTAATTTTGCTACAACTATTCACTAATCATTAGACAAAAAAATGAAAGAATTCTTCAAGATGGTATTTGCCACAATCGTTGGCATGATTCTTTTCGGCCTTATCATGGGCATTTTCGCCGTGATGTGCCTGGTAGGCATGGTAGCATCAGGCAGCAATGTGAAATCTGTTGAAGACAACAGCGTGATGGTGCTCAACCTCAACGGAGACCTGACAGAGAGGGCATCAGACAAATTCCTGAATTCATTCCTGGGTGTTCAGGCAGATGAGTTGGGCTTGGACAACATCCTCGATGCTATCCAGAAAGCGAAAGACAATGAAGACATCAAGGGTATTTATATCGAGTCGGGCTCTTTCGGTTTTGATTCCTATGCATCCATGCAGGCCATCCGCCGCGCGCTTGTCGACTTCAAGAAATCGGGCAAGTGGATTATCGCCTATGGCGACAACTACAGCCAGGGCACCTATTACTTAGCATCCGTAGCCGACAAGATATATATCAATCCCGAGGGCATGGTCGACTGGCACGGCATCGCTTCCAATCCAATGTTCTTCAAGGACATGATGGCCAAATTCGGCATCAAGATGCAACTTGCCAAGGTAGGTACCTACAAGAGTGCTCCCGAGATGTTCACCGCCGACCGCATGAGTGACGCCAACCGTGAGCAGGTGACCGCCTATATCAATGGTATTTGGGAAAATGTGGTGAAGGAAGTCTCCGCCAGCCGTAAGATTTCCGCCGACACCCTCAATGCCTATGCCGACAATCTGATTACGTTCAGCGACACGAAGACCTTGCTGAACAAAAAACTCGTCGACGGCATCATGTATTCCAATGAGGTGAAGGACGTGGTGAAAAAGCAACTCAAGATTGACACCGACAAGGACATCCATCAACTCAGTCTTGCCGATATGGCCAATGTGAAAGACAACAACGACAGTGGCGAGCAGATAGCCGTCTATTACGCCTTTGGCGATATCGTCGACGGCGGCACCTTAGGTGCCGTGAGTCAGGAGGCTGTCATCGATTCGAAGAAGGTGTGCAAGGACCTTGCCAGCCTGACCAAGGACGACAATGTGAAGGCCGTTGTGCTCCGCATCAACAGCGGTGGCGGCAGCGCCTATGCCTCTGAGCAGATCTGGCATCAGATAGAGTTGCTCAAGAAAGAGAAGCCCGTTGTGGTATCCATGGGTGGCATGGCCGCTTCCGGTGGTTATTACATCAGTTGCAACAGCAACTGGATTGTGGCAGAGCCCACCACGCTGACCGGCAGTATCGGTATCTTCGGCATGTTCCCCGACGCCAGCGGTCTGTTGAAAGACAAACTCGGCATCAAGTTTGATGAGGTAAAGACCAACCGCAACAGTGCTTTCGGCACCATGTCGCGCCCCATCAACGATGAGGAGATGAGTTATCTCAATGCCTACATCGACCGTGGCTACAAATTGTTCCGCCAGCGCGTTGCCGACGGCCGCAAACTGAGTGTCGACGCCGTGGAGGCCATCGCCCAGGGTCGTGTATGGCTTGGCCAGGACGCTTTCAAGCACAAGTTGGTCGACCAACTCGGCAGTCTTGACGACGCCATTGCCAAAGCCGCCAAACTGGCGAAACTCGACAAATACTACACGAGCAAATATCCCGACATGCCCGACATGTTCGACCAGTTGCTGGCCAGCAGCGAGGAGTCGAAGGGCAACTATCTCGATGAAGCCATGCAAGCCACACTCGGAGACCTCTACGAGCCGTTCCTCATGCTTCGCTACATCAACAACCAGGCACCTATCCAGGCCCGCCTGCCCTTCGTGTTGAACGTGAGATAAATTCCCATGGAGGTGTGCGCCAAGACATACAAGTGGCTGCTCCCCGCCGGTTGGATTTACGGCTTCGTCGTGAGCGTCCGCAACCGTCTTTACGACTTCGGCATCATGAAAAGCCGTTCCTTCCCCATACCCGTCATCAGCGTGGGCAATGTGGCCGTTGGCGGCACGGGCAAGACACCACATGTGGAATACATCTTGGAATTATTGCGCACCTCCCATTACCCCGCTGTTCTCAGCCGGGGATA
>CACXDY010000141.1 GCA_902766505.1 uncultured Prevotellaceae bacterium | reverse complement strand
GAACAGAAACGGAAGATTATCGGCCGCGACTTCGTGGAAGTGTTCAATGCTGAGGCTAAAAAAATAACCGATGCCAAATGGTTGGCTCAAGGCACTATATATCCCGACCGGATTGAGAGCTTGAGCATCACGGGTATGGTTATCAAGAGTCACCATAACGTTGGAGGATTGCCGAAAGAGATGCATTTACAACTTTGTGAACCACTTAAATGGCTTTTCAAGGATGAGGTGCGTAGAGTAGGGTATCAATTGAACATGCCTGAGCGTTTGATTAAACGTCATCCCTTCCCTGGCCCTGGTTTAGCTGTTCGTATACTTGGTGATATCACACGTGAGAAAGTACGTATATTGCAAGATGCCGATGACATATACATTGAGTCGATGTTGAATTATGTTTGTGAGGATGGTGAAATCCTTTATGACAAGATATGGCAGGCAGGCGCCGTCTTGCTTTCAACTGTGCGCAGTGTAGGTGTCATGGGTGATGAACGTACCTATGAGCATCCTGTAGCCTTAAGGGCAGTGACCAGCACTGATGCTATGACCGCCGATTGGGCTCATCTTCCATACGATTTCATGGCCAAAGTTTCCAATGAAATCATCAACAAGGTGCGTGGTGTCAACCGTGTTTGCTATGACATCTCATCCAAACCGCCTTCAACGATTGAGTGGGAATGAAGCAGGTGGCAGGACTTCCTGCATATAGATGGCATCAAGGCTCCATAGGGCGGCTTGATTGGTAGAAATGCCAGGCCATTCCTCAGATAGTTCAGGGACTTGGGGAGGAACGATTTTCTTGATGTGCTCTGCATTGTTGGTTTGAGGAAGCACTTCCCTCCATAAGCTTTGCCACAGTTGTTCTGCCATTTGATGGTCTCCCCTGCGATTGGCAGCGTAAGCCATCAGACGTTTCACATAGCGCAATCTGGGAAGTCCATTAAAAGACTTCCCTATAGTTGATGCATAATCCAACCAGGTTTGCTCAAACTCTGGGATGCTCAACATTTGTGTCAATTCATTGATTACTTCAAATCCTCCCATGATGGAGAACAGATGTGTGGTAACCATGCGGGTTGTATCTCCCTCATCAATGATGCGTCCTGTCGAGGGGTCGTAACCTACAGCCAACTGGCTGGTGTAAAAACCATGGGGTAGGGATGTTATGCTCTTCATACCAGAAACCAACTTGTTGCGGTAATAGGTGTCACCCGTCCGTTCCCACTGCGTCATCCAATTGCCGGCATACGCCAGCCAATCCGGTCCTAATCTAAGCCGTGCAGGTGCAGAGGTGGGATACTTTTCGCGTGGCTCCGCCAAACGCATTGGATCAATATTATACAACAACTGGTCAGCATCCTTCATCTCTGTTATCACATCTCCAGTATGTTCATCAGTTGTCAGGTAATAATAGAATCGGCTGAAGGCGGCTTGAGATATCCTTGCCTCCTTGGCACCACACCCCCAATGGCTTACATTATGTCTGGAACCTAACCCTGCCATAGGTCCCAAATGGTAGGTGTCCACATCACTATTGTGTTGGGTCATGGCGGTAGCCATGGTCAAAATGTCGGGTTTGCCAGTTCGAAGAAACATATACCAAAGCCACATTGGGGTTGCTAATTCAGTATTGTCCCAAGCATATCCCCCTACATCATACCGCCATTCATGACGCTCATCATCGTAGGCATGCATGACATCACCATAATTCCAGAATCCATACCAATGATGTTGTTTGATAGCATTTTGGAAGAACATGATATAGTCGTCCAAACGTCGTTCCACCATTTTCCCGTTATTTGTTGTACTATCGGGAAGTGACCAAACACCGAAGGCTTGTTTGTCATGCAGATATTCAGGAGTACATAACAACTGGGGCCGCTGTGTCAGTCTATCGCTGATATGCAGAATCGCTTCCTTACCTGGATATCCTTTGACAGGAAGCACATGAAATCTGAAAGTACGCCCAATTCCATAGGGTGTGGACAGACCTTCCTGTACATCTTCATAACTGGCCATCAAACCATGATTCTTGTCATCGTAATGTCTCAAGTCCATTGCTTCTGCTTCAGGACTCCACATCCACATGGTTAATTCTGCTTCATCTCCACGGGTGTCTTGGATTGTAATTGATGAGGGGTAAGACTGCCAAAAATCTTCCATGCTGACACACAATCCTCCGGAAACATCTCCTGCAAACACGAAACCGTTGGATTGGTGGCCTGTGTATGTACCTATCCATGGAGAATGTTGATTTGAACGTTTCCTGATAGTGAAAGACTGGTCATCGAGTTGGGAAAGGCGAAAGTTATCCCATGAAGCCCAATTGTCTATTAATAATTTGTCATGGTCGTTGAATTTGTTGTATTCAGGAACCCGGTATCCTTTCATTTGCAATATCTGAAGACTGTCATGACGGGCACCGAGAGATTCCCTTCCGTCCAGAGGTTGAATTGGTTCACTCCATACACCTCCGTCGGATGTCGTGAATGCTACGTGGCGGTTGTAAGCCGTTTCTCTCATGGGTACAGTCCATGACATTCCTAATGAATGGATAAAGTCCTTGTCTTGTTCTCCATCATATATGAAGGAAAAGGTCATGCCTATCTCTTCACTGTTCGCATATAGATATAGCCTGACGACGAATGGAAGCCATTCGCGCTCAACATCCTTCATGCAACCATTGATTTTGATTACTGCTCTTACATTTCCCTGCCTCTCTATGGAAACATTATTCACGCTATTCTCATAATCCGTAAAGTGAATTGTTTCGTTTGCTCCAATGGCATCTTGTGTAGATAATTTCAACTTACAAGGTCCAACTACTTTTACTCCCTCGGATATAATGCTGTCTATTAGATGATTTCCAGACTTGGCAACATATACAGTCATCTTGCCTGTGTTTATCTTGTATTGTTTCGGAGCATTATCTACTAAAATACGTTGATTAATTGACTGTTTAGTTTGTGTATTCCTCACGGTGAAATCCTTAAAATTCTCAGGCACGACAACAGACAGTCCTGCCCATTTTATGGACCCGTCATCCCATTTCGCATTAATCCATGAATCGGTGGGGAGATTACCCAAAGAAAGATTGCTGACGTTACGTAGTTCGCCTTTGGCGAAAGGGACCCCAAAAGAAATGGAGGCATTATAATGAGGCTGTTTGCCAACCCAATGAACCGGAATCTCTTGGGGTATGGTTTTATAGTATTTGAAATTGGCAAAGCGTGTTCTGGAGAGGGTAGTGCGGAATCCGAACCATCCTTCACGCAATGGTGACGGGTCATAATAATTTAATATCTGTTCTCCGTCAATAAAATACTGTATCCGATTGCCGTAATTCCTCAATTTGACATGATACCAATGATTGGGACGCAACAAATGTTCTTTATCATTGTATTCCTTGAGAATGGCCGGACGTCTTGACACGTTGTCAATACCCTCTTCATCACCTGTGTATTTCCTGAACCGGGTTGTCGAGTTATAGTTTCCGCCATATCCCAAATAATAAGTGTTCAAAGAATAGTATTTGACGAAAGAGCCATTTCTCCATCCACTTCTTGCAAATACATCCTTTGACTTAGGGTCGGATGCCATCCAAAAACAGTTCAAATCAGAAAGTCTGTCTCCTTCCTTTCCCTCGTCCATCACACATGCATCAAACTCAATGGTGATGTCTCCTTTCATCTTTTCCTTTCTCCATAAAGTCATTCCCTTAGGAGACAAAATCTCACAGGTGTCTTTACCCACAAAACGTATCTCAGTAGAAGGAGATTCGGCTTCCAATAACCAATATTTGTCCATGATTGATGATTGAAGCCCACAAGTTTGGGCTGAGCAAGGAAGGAACCAAAATAGAGGTAAGAACCGGATGATGCGATGAATAGACATGATGGAATTAGGCTTAGGTAATAAAGAAAGTAGGAGTTGAGGCCAACTCCTACTTATCTTGTACATAATGAATGTTTAGAATACGTGCAATCCAAGGAATACCATAAGACCATTCATCAACACCCAGAAGATGGCAAACGGCATGGTCTTACGCATAATTTCACCATCTTGGCCTTCCATATCGCAGGCAGCAGTGGCAATAGCTATACTTTGTGGTGAGAGCAGCTTACCTCCTTCAGAACCCGCACAGTTGGCAGCTGCAAGCCAGTTCGTCTCATTGCCATGAACACCGAAGAAGGTACTTGAATTAGTCAAACCAAGTTGGGATGCAGCAGAAGCCTGGAGCTTGCCAAAGAGAATGTTGGCATTTGTAGCACTTCCTGTAACGAATGTGCCGATGGAGCCAATAAGTGGTGCAAAGAACGGGAAGGCCTTGCCTGTCAGTGCCACTAACCCCTCGGCGATATCAAGCGTCATGCCTGTATTGTTCATCAGCATGGCCATAGCCACCAGACAGCAGATTGTGACAACCGTTTTTTGTAAGTTAATTGTAGTTTTGGCCAATATCTTCAGCAACTTTCCAAAACTCAAGCCTTGAATCAAACCACCGATAGTAGCACCAAGGAAAATCATCAGACCGGCATTTGACAGCCAACCGAATTTAAAGTTGTTTTCTGTGGCAGGCAATTTAAACTCAGTAACCAAGGTTTTACTTAAGAATTCGTTGATGCTGGGGAAAATTTTACTTGAAAGCAGAATAAACAGAATGATAAGGCCGTATACACTCCATGCCTTTAAAGTTTTTCCAACTCCAAAACTTTTCTTCTCTACTTTTACCAAGTCATCTACACTTTCCTCTTTCTTGATGAAAAGCCTGTTGTATATCAACATGGCTATGATGGCAGCAACGCTACCCAAAATAGCGGGGGTTTCCGGGCCGATGAAGTGAGCACAGCAGAACTGTACGATAATGGAGAACACACCAACGAATAGAGCCAGAGACAAATTCTTCCATATCTTTTTGCGGTCGGTCATCATCAAAATCAAGAAGGGAGTGATGAAGAACATCAGAGATAATTGGATAATGATGAAGGTGGCAACCTCACACAATTGAGCAGAATCAGCTGTACCACTGGCAGCCACTTGGTTGGCAAGTGTTGTGGCAGGAAGACCTACCGCACCAAAGCCTACTGCAACGGTATTGGCAACCAGACAGATGACAGCAGAGAACATGGGCTTAAAGCCCAAACTAATCAAGATGGCAGCGGGGATGGCAACAGCCGTTCCAAAGCCAGCCATACCTTCAAGCACACCACCAAGTCCCCATGTCAGCAGCAATACCAACAGTCCCTTGTCCGTTGTCATAGAGATAAACTGCGACTTGATGGTTTCTATTTCCTTTGTTTCGCAAAGGATATTGTAGCTATAAATCGCAAAAATGATGATGAGAATAATCGGGAAACATGCTTTCAGCAAACCTTCCACAACAGACCAAAGTGCAATGCCATAGATGGAAACACCAGCATACTTTTCGGGTACAATACCCATAGCAGGTGCGGCAAATAATGCTAAAAGTATGGTTACGATAACTGTAATTAATGCGCTCTTCCAACCGGACATCTTGAAGCCCATCATCAAAACGAAGAGCAAAATAATAGGAATTAATGATACTAAAGCTGACATAGGTTTAAGGTTTTGATTAATTGTGACAAATTTACGTTTTTTTTTTGCCAACAGCAAGTTTTAATGAGACATTTTTTATTATGCCCCATAAAAACTTGCAAAATAGGAAAATAATTAGATGCTTTTAATATTCCTCAATGGATTTGAACTTTTTCCATTGAGATGTCTTCTTGTATGTGGCGGCACTTCCTGCAGGCACAGCCAATAGCACTTTCTCACTACCATTGCTCTTGAGTTCGGGTGGAACGGAAGACTCACAAGTGATTTTTTTCAGTCCTTTACATTTGTGAAACGGCTTTTTCCCAATCTTCGTTACTGAAGCAGGTATTCTGATTCCCTCCAGATTTTCACATGACTCGAATGCATAGGACCCTATCTCTTTCAAACTGTTTGGCAAATTGATTTGGGTAAGGTTTTTGCAGTCCTTGAAAGCTTCCTCTTCAATTTTGTTCAGATGTCCGGGTAAATTGACGAAGGTCAAGCTCTCACATTTGTGGAAACATTTTTTAGGTATGTTGTTTACCCCCTCGGGAATTGTGATGCCATTCAATGAATTACAATTTTCAAATGAATATGCTCCCATTTGCAACAAAGACGAGGATAGTGATATATTCGTGAGAGATCTGCATAGTGCAAAAGCATGGCTTCCTAACTCGGTCACAGTAGATGGTAATTTGATGTTTGTGAGATTCATACAAGCAAAAAAGGCATGCTCGCCAAT
>CACXDY010000140.1 GCA_902766505.1 uncultured Prevotellaceae bacterium | reverse complement strand
GACATACCTAACATGTACTCCACGTAGAAGTGAAACGAAAATGAAAAAACATTTTCAAAAAATTGCATATGTCACTTTTATTTACAACCTTTGTCCAATCTTACATTCATACAGAAATCGGTTCCCTTAAATAAAAGACAATGATGAAAGACAAACAAGTATCAGGGAAATGAGCGTCATAGATTACTATAGACAAGAGAAGACCGACCGATTTCAGTGATGAAGGGCTGACAAAAAAAAGAAGTAACTACATAAAATACAACAAGGAGGAAAATGACATGAAGAACTTATTGCTGAGCGCTGCTATTGGCGACATCTCCGGAATGCCATACGAGTTTCACGGCAGAACAAAAAAATATGATAATGTGAACCTACTGCTGCCATCCAACACCTACACGGACGACACCGTATGTACCTTTGCATGCGCAGAAGCCTTGTTGAAAAACATAGATATGGCCGAAAACCTTTGGAAAAGATGCCGGGAAGACATCAGCAGAGGATTTGGCGGACGCTTTGTCAGATGGCTTATGGCCAAAGAGGTTCCTCCCCCATATCACTCCTTCGGCAATGGCAGCGGCATGAGAGTTTCGGCAGCCGGATTCATGGCAAGAGATGAAAAAGAATGCATAGAACTGGCCACACGAACCGCACTCCCCACTCATGACCACCCAGAAGGCATTAAAGGTGCTGTTGCCACAGCCCTTGCCATCCATTACGGCATGGCGGGCAAAGACAAGATGTATATCAAGCAACACGTTTTGGACAAATATTATCCCGAATGGTCAGGGCTGACCTATGCAGACATCCAGCCAGGATATTATTTTGACGAGACATGCCAGAAGACTATCCCCGCAGCCCTCATCTGCTTTCTCGAAAGCAAGGATTATGCAGACTGTCTGAAACTGTCCATCTCGCTGGGAGGGGATGCCGATACTCTGGCGGCTATCTCGGGTCCTATAGCCTACGCCTTTTATAGGGAAATGCCAGAAGACCTGGTTTCCAATGCGAGGAAGAAACTTCCCCAATGGATGCTTGAGGTGAACGACGAGTTTGACGAGTATGCAGGTTCGAATGCAACAAGGAAAAATGAAGAACGCTTGTACAACGATTCTGTCCGTCCGAAATTCACTCCAGAAGCCATCCTTTCGCTGAAACCAGACGAGATTTTTGTATTCGGCAGCAACCTCCATGGTTACCACGGTGGTGGAGCTGCAAGAGTAGCGAGGATGAAGTTTGGTGCGGTCATGGGACAAGGTGAGGGCCTTCAGGGGCAGAGTTACGCCATACCGACCATGCAGGGTGGTGTGGACACCATTCAGCCTTATGTGGACCAATTCATCAACTTTGCCAAGGCCCACAAGGAACTCTTTTTCTATGTAACGAGAATAGGTTGCGGCATTGCCGGCTTCAAGGACAGCGACATCGCCCCCCTGTTCAAGGACGCGCTGGCAATTGAAAACATTTGTCTTCCCCAATCATTTGTTGACGAACTGAAATACAAAGACGACCTTCGTGCGCCCCAAAGTTACAGGCTGATGATGTATGGGCAATGCCGTACCTTTGCTGATATCGTCAAGGCACTCAACAACAAGAAGCCCTACCACAGTTTCGAAGAACTCATGCCCGATTTCTCAAATGTCATCCATGAATATGAGAAACGAGGAACCGTGAATGGAGATTCTCTGGAACTCATGTGGAAGATACTCCAGGACAATAAAGACGAACTGTTTGACGACGAGGGCTTCAACTTCGGAACATTCATCCAGAAAATGGAGGCAGTGATTAATGGCAGTGGAAAGTCGGACATAGATACCATTTTCACCAACCGTCAGAGAACCAAGTTGCTGATTCTCCTGAAAACACTCAACGACATTTGCCACTACAAGGATGTCCAACAACTTCATGATGACTTGTTCACCATTGCCACGGGGCGATTTAGTTGCGGAGACAATGAGTATATGGGAGACCCACTTCCGTCAATAGGCCATTATCCAATCAACTTCTTCGTCAGTGGATTGCGTAAGCAATGGGACAATATCACCATCGACGGTGTCCTGGACAACAAACTGCTCGAGGAAGTCATGTTCACCAATCACTCCAAGAAAGTCGAAGAACTTGGCATCGATGCTGTCATCGCCAGCGATTTTTCAGATGACGGACCATGCCATCCAGAGGTCTTCTTCCCAAAAGAACGCGGTACAGCACCTGTGTACGTGAAAGACGAGAGATCATTCCGCCGTTACATCAAGGCTTGCGGAGAAGGGAAAGGGCCCCGACGCGGGTATGAATTCTACGAGACGCAACTTGTCATGCACATTCTCATGCGGGAGGTTGACGAGGGAAACTACGAGTTGATTGATGATAACTATTTCATCCCCATAGGAACTGTCAAGAAGCCAGTGTTCCTCAGGCACGTGGGTAGAATTCCTTTCTCTTCCCTGGATGAGAAGCGCCGTTACATAGATGAAATCAGGAGAAGGCACAAAGGTTGCTGACTCCAATCGAAAGCCATCGCACATGAAGATTTTCGGCAAGGAGATAGCCATCAAATCACACGGATGCCATGTCATGGACGAACCAGGACAAAAAATCATCCCTTCGGTGAACCTGTTCGTAAAGGTTACAAAGGGGTGCAATGCCCATTGCCTTTTCTGTTGCAATGCAGGGTCCAAGGAATTGTCCTCAACATTCGACATACCCAAATTGATAACCGTCATCCATGAATTGAGGGACCATCATATCTGCGTCAACAGAATCAACATCACCGGTGGCGAACCGTCAACAGTATCACCTCTGGTAAACAAGATTCTTGCCTCAATAGAGGATGAAGGATTTGACGACATCCATGTCCATCTTAACACCAACGGGCTGCTTCAGCAGTCGCAGGAGCTGATGCGGCATCCACGATGGGACAGCATATCCATGTCGCTGCACCACTATGACATTTCCAAACTGAACGAACTGTATAACTGCAAGATTTCCGAAAAGGCTTTCAGTTTTGAGGGCATCAACAAGCAGAAGCTGAACTCGAGTTGCAATCTCATCAGAGGCTACATAGACAATGCAGAGGAAGCACACAAGATGCTTGACTTCAACCTTGAACTGGGCATACCACGAATAGGATTTGTGGCTCTGATGAAGGTGAACGACTTCTGCAGAGAGAATTTTGTCGACCTGGAGGACATCCACCTTGACACCATCCCCCATGTCTATTTCACCAAGTCAATGAATAGAGGCAGCAACTGTAAGTGCTCGAACTATCTCTACAACAAAGACCTGAGGATACTGGAAATATATATGCGCAACTACTCCAACCCCAAGTACTGTGAGTCATCTTTGGTCTATGACGGTAAATACCTGCGCCAAGGATTTCATCAAGACAACATCATCATTTAGGATATGACCATCGCTGAGTTGTACGAGTCGAGAAAGGATGAACCACAGTGGAACACTTCCTATCCACTGAACCCGGAGGACTGGGCTGACTATCGGGTAGCCGCCCCGCTGCCGTTCAGCCACGACCGTCAACTGTCCTTTTACATACACATCCCTTTCTGCAGACAACTCTGCTCCTTCTGCGAATACACAAGGATGCTGTGCCCAGATGAAGAGACACAAAAAAGATATCTTCAGGCAATAGCCCACGACATCAATGAATTCAAAAAACAATACGGCAACATCGTCCTGGAAGGATTTGATATCGGAGGAGGAACCCCTACTACATTGTCAGAATCCAATTTCTCCCTTTTGATGGAACTATTCAGAAATGCCAAAGAAGGAATAGAGCAGTCAGAAGACTTCGAGCCAAGCATAGAGGCGACTTTCAACACCTTGTCTGTTGCCAAACTGGCGGGCATGGCAGCAAACGGGCTGCACCGCCTCTCGCTCGGAGTACAGTCATCCAGTCATTCTATCTTGAACAAGCATCGAAGGAATTACACCGATGAGTCGCAAATGGCCGAGTGGCTTTCCCAAGCCTGGGATGCCGGCATCAGGATAATCAATCTGGACTATATGTATGGACTGGAAGGCCAGGACACCATGACCATAGACAACGACCTCGAAACAATAGGCCGCTTGCATCCCCAGCAGGTCACCCTCTATGAGTTGCGCACCAATACGACAAAAGCCAAGGGGGCTTTCTCCAAAGAAGAGTTGTCCGCCCAATACGCCCAATATTTCCGGGGGCTGACCTCCATGGGATATCAAGCCCGCTACGGGCAAAACACGTTCTCCATGGACGCCATGGACCAGGGAGTCTCATCATACTTGCGAAAGAGAATGCTCCGCGGAGCATCCTACAAGGGATTCGGTTTGTCAGCCCAAAGCATGAGCAAATGCGGCATTGCATACAATAAAGGAAAACTCTCTCCACAACCGCAACAACATCTGAACGTGGATTCCTATCCGGAAGAATACACCTATTTGCTTCCCGCCCGTGAACTCGCTTCCAAATACCTGGCCATTTCTGCCTATAATGGTTCTTTCGACACCGACAGACTCCATGCTTTTGGAATAGATATGAAAACCTTGAAGGAGCCCCTTGATTTTTGTCTATCCCAAGGACTCTTATATGAAGACCATCAGCACAGGATGTGCATCACCCCCATAGGTTTTGACCATTATGGCGCCATTTTCTCCCTTTTTCACAGTCCGGCAAAACCATGAGACATCCCCTGAAAAAGAACAAGCATTGCATCCCTAAATAGAAAGAATGATGAAAGAAGAAATCCCCTCCCCCAAAAAGGCAAAGAGTATCATGAGCCGTCTTTTCCTTCTGATGACCCTGGTATTGTTGCCACTGTCGGCCCATGCACAACGAGTGATGAACGTCAGGAAAAACGTGCCGTTAGACTCCATCCGTCTGAGCGACCCCGCCGTACTGGCAGATGAGAGCACAAAGATGTACTATATGACAGGCACTGGAGGAATGGTTTGGCGAAGCAGTGATTTACGACTATGGGAAGGTCCCTACCGTGTGACACAGTTTGAGGCCGACTCCTGGATGGGTCCCCGCCCCATGATTTGGGCGGCAGAACTCCACCAGACAGGCGACGGCCAATACTACTATTTCGCGACCTTTACGAATCAGGCCGTAAAAATAGACACTGTTCGCGGCAATGTCATAGAGCGGCGGGCATGCCAAGTACTTCGAGCCGACAATCCGATGGGTCCCTACCTTGCCTTTGGAGATTCCACCTATCTTCCCGCCGACCGTCCCACGCTCGACGGCACCTATTGGTGTGACACCAACGGCAAGCCCTACATGGTCTTCTGTGGCGAATGGCTTCAAAACTGGAATGGCACTATCGAGAAAATCGAGTTGAAGTCAGACTTGAGCGGCACATTAGGAGAGCCCCGTGTACTCTTCCGTGCCAGTGACTCCCCATGGAGCAAGGAGAAATCAGAGCAAGGAGACACCATTTGGAACAAGGTGACCGACGGTCCATTCCTTTTCCTCACCGGAACAGGGCGTTTGGGCATGATATGGACATCGTGGGTGTTTGATGTCTATACCCAAGGAGTGGCTTATTCCGAGTCGGGAACCCTCGATGGCCCTTGGGTTCAGGAGCCCCATCCCATTACCCCACCCAACTTCGGACACGGCATGTTGTTCAAGACACTCGACGGCCGATGGTTGATGTCTGTCCACAGCCACAAGAATCAGAAGGGCCGTTATATACGAATTCCCCACTTTTTCGAAGTCTACCTCAGTGGCGACAAACTGGTTGTCGGTCAAATGATTCAATGATGACATCTATCTGACGACAAAGAATTGAGGGGCAAAAGATAGGTGCCCTGTTTTTGGCAAATCCTAAAAGCCGGCAACACCCAGTTGAACAGCATTGAGGTGCTTCCTTCCGATTTCGCACCTACCGCAGTAGTCGCTCCTGAGAATCTGGTGACAGAAACCTATATCATGAAAGCCAACTCCGTTAAGCCTTACTACGACCCAGCAGAGTTGACACTTTGGTTGAATGTCGGCTTCGACGGTGACGATGCTTACATTCAGGGTTTGGCCAGTGATGCCAACTCCGATGCCTCCCAGTTGTGGGTAAAAGCCACCAAGAATGAAGCCGGACAATATGTCATCCCCGCCAACCAGTTCATGGGATGGTTCCCACTACATCTACTTCCAGGATGGCGTAGAGGAGTGCGCCACTTGGTCGAAAGTAGGAATCCAGAGCATCTATTACGGTGGTGGCGAATGCAACAAGTCCGCCGTGGTCTGGATTGACAATCCCAATTCTTCCGGCATCAGCGATATCAAGTCGGATGTGGAATCAGGCAAAGCTGTGATGTACAACATTGCCGGCCAGCGTTTGTACGCACCCCAGAAAGGTCTGATTATCATCAATGGCCGCAAGGTATTGATGAAGTAAGGTTAAACGCCATAGAAAAAGGCCTCAAATTCGCAGCAACGAATTTGAGGCCTTTTTAGTGTGTGGTGATGCCTTGCTAAGGTACGACTTTTGCCAGTCGTTTTTTCTCTGTATACTTATTGATCAAGTCGACAATGATGGAAGACGCGACATAAATAAAGGTCGTGTACCCCATGATAAACAATTCATATTCGAGGCCATGATTACCGACGGCATGGTGTCTTAAGAACAATTCAGAAGTATAAAGCAGCATGAAAACGATGATAACAGCCTGACATGCGCCTACTGCCATACGCCACAGTGTCCCCCATAGACCATAGCCGAAAAGTTGTCGATATGCCACAAAAAAATAGACAAGCAGAAGCCAGAGAATCCAATCGCTTGAGAAAATAACGCAAAGAGCATCTACCAACATCACCAATGTGCTCATGAACACCTGAATGAAGAAACCTTCGGGCAGCGTGTGGCGGTCATTGCGCGGAGCATGGCGAAACAACACCCATGTGGGAAAAAGGAAGAAACTGGTAAGCACCAACATCCCCCACCCCTGGTTATTTTCCGACCATTTTACGTAGCTGTCGAGAATGAAAAATTCTTCCTCGGAAACCGTTTGAACCTGCTTGTGATAGATCATTTCCATAAAATGCTCTATCAATACATAACCAACGGTAACGATAACAAGCATTTTCACTGGCGGGAAAGAGACTTGCCGCTTTCCGCTGATGTAGTCGCTTATCAAATATCCAGGCCGCAGAATCAGCTGCAACAACGTGGCGCTCAACGAGCGTGAATCCATGCCCCAGAGCATCATCACCCCTTGTTGCACCGTTTTCCATGTGATACGGCCGACGCCGGCCTTCTGCCCGCACCTCGGACAGAAGTTGTCGGCGAATTCCGTTCCACAGTTGGCACAGCGAACCATCCCCTGGCTTTTGTTCACATAGCGAAAAGGATTTCGCTGCCAGGCCCGAAACCGCAGATATGTTCTTTTCAAGTTCATGCCAAACAGTCCATCCTGCCATCCAGGCAGGGACTATGGTTATTTGATAACGATGATTTTTCTGTTTTGGATATACATACCGTGTGTGGGCTTCCCGAAGATGCGCCGGCCCTGCAGGTCGTAGACAGCATCAGAAACGTTGCTGTCAGCGTCATTGCCGGGAGTCTGTATGCCGAGCGAAGCAAGATATTCAAGGCCTTTTACAGCATTGATTTTTCCATAGCCCCAACGGTCAGGAGCGTCAGCGGTAAAGTTGTCGTTGGTAGAAGAATGACTCAGCACATCCTTTACATCTTCGAAAGTCATGTCTGGATTGGCCTGCAGCCACAGTGCGATAATACCCGACACCACAGGACAGGACATCGAGGTGCCCGACTCTGCTCCGTAGGGATAGCCCTGCCATTGCATCCCCTCAGCCACGCCATCGCTGACATAGTAGTGGTTAAACGCCGAGACGACATTCACGCCGGGAGCACAGACAGTTGGCTGGACGACGCCATTGAACGAGGTTCCATAACTGGAGAACCAGGCGATATCGCTCTCTTTGTCTACATCTTCATCCTGCCCCACCGAAGTGTCGGTGGTGGTACCGTCATAATCGCGGAGGATGGTGTTGGCGCAATAGGCCCCTACGCTGATGACCCTGTCGGTACATGTCCAGTCACCTGCCGACATTTCGCTGTCGCCATCCACATAACCAGGCAGTCCTATAAACTCCACACCGCCAAATCCGGCCAAGTTGTCCCAGGCATCAATCTCAGTCCCTTTTGCCCCGCTGATGGTAAGTTGGAACAAATACAGCTTTTTGATGCCACCATAGACATCTGCTCTGAAGGCCAGTCGGCCATCACCATTGTCATAGGCAGAAACCATCACCTCGCCATCAAAATACTTGGCGAGATTGGCATCCGTGTCACTCGACACATATTGCATTTTTGGTTCCTCTCCATATTTAATCGAGCACTCCTCAGAGGTCCATAGGGTATTCAGGGCACCGGTGAACATATTGATGGATTTCAATGTGAGTTTGACTTTCACTTCATCATCGGTGCCGTTTACGCGTCGGGTATAACCGGCCACATCCGCCATATATTGATATTCATATTCTCCGGACTCATCTTCCAGGAGACCAATGAGAATCGTGATGATTGACGGTTTGGATGATGTAAAGACATGGTGCAGGTGAATAGGGTATCCACCCTCATTTCCTGCGGAAAAGACGGGGATGATTTTCGTAGAAGCCTCTTCGATGGCTTCAGTCACAGTGCTGGTTCCGTCGTGAGGACCAGCATGACTATTCGCGCTGACACTCAGCACCGTAGGCTGTTGGCTTTTCTCACCATAAGCGGCGGCAAAAGCGAAAGCCAATTCCGCGATGTCATCCTCCGTGATTTCCTCATATCCCTCGCCGGAAAGTTCTCTGAAGGGAATCAACACCAGGTCGGCCTCAGGAGCCATACCGCCAAAACCCAGTGGAGAAATGCTTCCGGCGGCGATACTGGCCGTATGGGTACCGTGATATTCCTCATCGTCATCGGTTGTCAGTTGGGCAATCAGTTCTGGTGTGTCATATACAGAGCCAGGGAAAGTGTATTCACCAATCACCGGGTCATTCACTGTGAATTTGTTTCCGCCCTCATCGTCCATGAGATAGACGCATTTGATGCGCGACCGACCCTCGGCATCCTTGAATGCCGGGTGCTGGAAATCTATACCGACATCCGAGATACAGACATTGACCCCTTTTCCTGTAACACTTGTGGCAGGAAGCGGAGCAGCCGGTCCGTTGAGCATGTTCACACCCGTCTCCACACGGGTGACGTCGGTTTTCTTCCGTCCCTTGTGGCCCTTGTCAATACGCAGCACACCCTCTATCTTCTGCAATGCCTCAACGCTGTCGACGGGAATGCTGACTACCACCTGTTTTCCGAGTCTGGAGTATATAGTAGCCCCCGCGGCTTTTATCTGCTTAACGGTTTCGGCGACATTGTCTTCCGCCACTTTCAAGACCAGCGTCACGTTTTCCGCTTTCTTTTCCTGTGTATTCGGGTCCAATGCCTTGGCCGCCTTTCTGGCCGTCTTGGCCTTATAGCGCACGATGCTCAGCTGGGCGCCGGGAGTCAGTTTACCCTGTGCCGACAATGTCAGGCACACGACAATCATCACCAAGAGAGAAACAAATCTTTTCATGAGTTCCTTAGCTTTTTTGTTAATAAAGTGTAGTTTAATTGTTGATTTCGTTCATTAAAGTCTTTTTCCGTACTTATCCATCAGGACTATCCGGCCGCTATCCATCCCATGGTCATGCGTGAGACGATTGCTTAATCTGCAAAAATACATTTTATTTCTAAAACACACGATTTTTTCCGCATAAATTCAAGTTTTGTCACCATTTATACTGACAAAATCAAAAAAGTGGTTTCAAATTTTGCATTGTCTCTGGTTTTTACTAATTTGGCGGCATCGAATACAGAATACACGGACACTATATGTCGATAATCATCAGAAAAATGGAGCCTGAGGACGCAGCAGCCCTGTTGTCCATCTATGCTCCCTATGTGGAGCAGACGGCAGTCACATTCGAATATGACGTGCCGACGGAAGAAGCATTCCGTCAGCGCATGGAAACCATCAGTGCCAAATATCCCTATCTGGTGGCGGAGGACGACGGCCGCGTGGTGGGCTATGCCTATGCCAGCACGTTTAAGGACAGGGCAGCCTATCAGTGGTCGGTGGAAACCTCCATCTATGTGGCCACCACAGAGCGCGGCAGAGGCATCGGCCGACAGTTGCATGACGCCTTGGAGAGAGCCCTTCGCAGTCAGGGCATTCTCAACATGAATGCCTGCATCTCATATATAGAACCAGAGGATGAATATCTGACGCTCGACAGTGTCCGTTTCCACCAGCATCTCGGATACCGTCAAGTGGCTCATTTCCATCAATGTGGAAAGAAATTTGGCCGATGGTATGACATGATTTGGATGGAGAAAATCATCGGGGAACATCAATAGCCATCATTTCATCTGATTTGCCAGTACTTGTACAGACTGGCTATGCCACATGTGACAACCAATGCCAACACCACGAAGAGCAGTGCATAGTTTTTAACAAAATCCTCTCCTATACATTCATACATGACAATCATGGGAATGCGCTGATAGATATACAGAGGGAACAGATTAACTCCACACCAATTAAGGAAAGGATTGCCGACCACAATTTTCATGCTCAACATGACAATGACCAATGCGAAACAAATCGATGCGAATTTGGTCGCCAAGGCTCTCGTTTGTGGAACAAAGTAGAAAAAGACAATAAAAGCGGCTGTCAAGACCACAATGAGAACTGCATAATACCTCTTCATCCATGCCACAATGTTATCTTTATAAACAGCAAACGCGAAACCTGCAGGATAGACCAACAGCGTATTATACCAATAGGATTCTTTCAAGCAAGACAAAACCAGTTCGGCTATCAAGATGACAACAAACAGCCATTTCCATTGATTTTTGGTCTTGACAGTCTTGGCTACGAGATAAGTGAGCGCATAACAAAGCAGAATGGCAAAGATATACCAGTTGGAATTGCCAAGCGTCTCCCATGCGAACAAGGCCTCCACAATTTTTCCTGCACTCATGGGTATCGACAAAACCAAATTCATCAAGATGAAAGCGCAGACCGCTACATCAAAATTAAGTAGAGTGGTTAGAAATCTGCGACGCGGCATATGATTGACATACTGCTCCCCTTTATTCAGGATTGAATAAGCTACGCCGTATCCCGAATAGAACAAAAACATGACAACAATCAGCTGACCCGAATAACTCAGAAACAGGTGGGGGATGAGGTCCAACCCATGATACTCGAAGCCGCTGTCATTGATATATTGAATGGCATGTTTGAGCAGCACCACCAAGATGAAAATGCCCTTTATGCTATTGCATCTATCCTTAGAGAGGAAATCATCATTATCTTTGAACTTGATACCCCAAAGAGTAAGCAAGAAAATAAACAGCAAGAACAAATACAACATTTCTTGAACATTAGGAGGTCAGACTATATATAAAAGCAGGAAATCATTGAGGGGTATCATCATGAGCATTCATCAGGGAGACCAGAAACAATGCGGTTTTCGCCTCACCGGGCATGGTGAAATCGTCCTGATGCTGCTGCAGATAAGAAGAATACTTCTCAGCAGCCTCGGCATCATGGTTCCAGAACAACTCATAAGCATAAAGCACAGCACATTTGACAGGTGAGTATTGATGCACAGAACGCACATATTTCTCCAACGACTTCGTCCACAGCTGTTCCACCCGGTTGCGGTCGCCCCCGGTCATCAACAAAAGCATGACGGTCTCACTTCCCACTTCTATCTGGAAAAGTTGTGGGAGACGAAGACCAAAAGACAACATCTCCTCGCCTACGGCAAGCGCATCTTGCAATCTTCCCTCATCCTCGAGTCTCGACATATAGGCTCCCCTGTTCATGAGTTCCAATGTATTGGCCGGGTCACGCAGCGGTTCATCAGTTATCCATTCGGCCTTCATGTCCTTCAACCTGACACCCTGACTCTGCTGTCCCACCATCTGCAAGGTGTTGACAAAATAGCGTTTCATCTCGGGATGCCGCCGAAGCAACAAGATATTACGTGCATCGTTGCTCACGCCCCCTACTGACATCGGAATGCCATTGACCACCAACATGTAGAGGGCTACGACTGCCATCATCAACCAGAAAGACAGCATGACAACACCAGGATGAGACATTCTCAGCATTACCACGGAGAGGACAACCACCGCCAAATTGAGCAATACACCACCCGCATTATACCAGAACCAAGGGGCACGGTCAGGGTCCTGATTTTCGGGCAAAGCCATGATGCACTGTCCCCCTGTCCCTGAGATATGAAAGCGTTTCCAATGGAAATGACCATTCTCCCTCGTCAGTGTGAACTTGAAAATGCGGAAAGAAACGAAGCGATAACCTGTGAGCAGACCAAAGAGCAGATGGCCGGCCTCATGAAGAATGATATTGATGATGACAGCCACGAAAAGCCAGACGAAGGCAAGTCCGATGGACAACAGGAGCAATCCCAGATTGAAGGGTTTCTCACCTGCATCAGGCACCGGGTCGTCGCCTCCTGCCAAATGGATAATCAACATAGCGCCAAGGGCGCCGACAGCGCCGCCGAGAACGACGCCCAACAACATTTTCAGGACTTTCTTCATCTTTACTTTCATCTTCTTGTCTTGACTTTTCTAAAAAAGACCTACAAAATTACAACTAATCCTATTAAAAATCCACATTGGACCCATTTTTTCCCAGCCGTTGTCACATATTTCAAAGGATATGACTATTTTTGCATCCAATAGACGGCAATACCAGAAAACGGAATGAAGATATTCAAAACCATCCTTCGACGATGGACCCAAACGAGTCTGATGCTGCGCATACTCATCGGACTGCTTATCGGTGTCGCACTGGGACTGCTTGTGCCCGAGTGGGAAGGCATCGCCATTCTTGGACAAGTGTTCGTCAGTTCGCTGAAAGCCATAGCCCCTCTGCTCGTGGCAGTCTTGGTGATGTCGTCTATCGCGAAGACACGAAGTGGACTGGGACCACGCTTCCGCATGGTCATTTCCGAATATCTGGCCAGCACGCTCATCGCCGCCCTGCTGGCTGTCACGGGAAGCATGCTCTTCCCCGTCACGCTCGACTTGCAGGATATTGCTGTCAACGAAGCGCCAGGAACCTTGAAAGACGTATTCACCAACCTGCTCACCAACATGGTGTCCAACCCACTAATGTCGACCTCGAATGCCAACTATATCGGCATACTCTTCTGGTCTATCATTTTCGGACTTGCCTTGAAGAAGAAAGCCAGCGAACAGACCATCAACATGGTACACGACTTTGCGGAAGTGGTGTCGCAAGCCGTCAAGTGGGTGATACAGTTCGCACCTTTCGGTATTTTGGGCCTTGTATTCAATTCTGTGTCAGAGAGCGGTCTTGAGGTGTTCACCACCTATGGTCATCTCCTGCTGCTATTGGTAGGCTGCATGGCAACGAACGCATTGGTAACCAACCCTTTGCTTTCCTTCCTGATTATCCGCCGCAACCCCTACCCTCTGCTTTTCAACTGTCTGAAAGAGAGTGGTCTGAATGCCTTTTTCACCCGTTCATCAGCCGCCAACATCCCTATCAACCTGAATCTCTGCAAGAAGTTGGGAATCGACGAAGATTTTTATTCCGTGAGCATCCCACTGGGTGCCACCATCAATATGAACGGGGCGGCGGTGACCATCACGGTGATGACATTGGCCGTGGCGCACACGATAGGTGTGGAGGTCAGTTTCATGTCCGCAGTGTTCCTCGGTGTCATAGCCACCTTAGGAGCCTGTGGGGCTTCGGGAGTAGCCGGCGGTTCTCTGCTGCTTGTCCCCTTGGCCTGCTCCTTCCTCGGTATAGGCAATGACGTGGCTATGCAGGCTGTGGCCATCGGCTTCATCATCGGTGTCGTGCAGGACTCGGTGGAAACTGCCCTCAACTCCAGCGGCGATGTGTTCTTCACCGCCACAGCGGAATATCATAGTAAAATGAAACAAAAGGACTCATGACACGTGAGAAAGAGATTTATAAGGTGACCTTGGTGGGAAGTCTGGGCAATGTCATATTGCTCACGTTCAAGTTCATGGCCGGCATCATAGCCAACAGTTCGGCGATGATAGCCGACGCTGTACATTCGCTGTCCGACTTCATCACCGACCTTATCGTATTGGTTTTTGTCCGTATCAGTTCCAAGCCACAGGACGAGTCACACGACTACGGACACGGCAAGTTTGAGACCATCGCATCGTTCTTTATCGGTCTTGCCTTGGCCGCAGCAGCCACCGGCATCATTTTCTCGGGCTGCATGAAATTGGCAGACTGGATAGGCGGCGAACAATTGAAGGCACCCGGGATGCTGGCACTCTGGGCCGCTCTATTTTCCATTCTTGTGAAGGAACTGCTCTACCGTTATACTGTTGTCAAGGGTAAGCAACTCGATTCCCAGGCAGTCATCGCCAATGCATGGCATCACCGCAGCGATGCCCTTTCTTCGATTGGAGCAACGATAGGTATCGGCGGTGCCATCCTTTTGGGCAAGCGATGGACCGTGCTCGACCCCATAGCCTCCATTGTGGTCGGTTTCATGCTGGTGAAGGTGTCGGTCTCCTTGTTGAAGAACAGTATTGGAGAACTGACAGAATCTTCTCTGCCCGAAGAGACAGAGCGGGAAATCGAGCAGATAGTCACATCGCATCCCAATGTGACAGAGCCACACAATCTAAGGACAAGGCGTATAGGCAATCATATCGCCATCGAACTGCATATCCGCATGGATGGCGATATCTCATTGCGCGAAGCCCACGACTGTGCCACAGAGGTGGAACGGGAACTGAAGAAGCGATATGGGGAGTCCACCCATGTCACCCTTCACATGGAGCCTATCAAGCCGAAGTGACGTTAGAAAATTCTACCGACCAACTTACAACTGATGATGGGGGCAGCGGACACTTTGCCGATAGCCTCGAACAAAGAATCACCTTTACCGCCTAAATTAGCTTTCTCGATTTTCTTATTATCCACGTAGATTTCCGGTGTACCCCAGAACTGCAGACCCATATCGAATCCAAAGGCGAAACGGTGCTTCATGGGAACAGCCCGGCCAAAACCCAGACCAGCATAAGGACGAATTCTTTTGACCTTGATGAAGGCGTCAATATTACCTCTGGCATCCGGCTCCAGCAGGAAGTCGCCGCACTCCAGTCCAAACTTCCCAGCACTCTCAGGAACAGAAGAATATGCCCCCAAACGGTTATTGTATTGGTAGATGTCGGCGAGGTCAGCCTGTGAATCCCCATCGCTGTTTTTGGCTGTGATAACTTGCTCCTTACCCAGATAGGCGCCCCCCGTGAGGTGGAATGACGAGCCATGGAAAGGATAGATGTCGAGCAGCAGATGACCAGCCGACAAGAAAGGCTCAGCCTGCAATTTCACTTTACCTGGCATCGTTGGCCTGGGTCCAGACATCGACTTCTCAGTATCTGAAACCACATCGAAATCCTCCGTTGCCTTCACAATGGGAAAGAAATTGTAACCACCACGAATGGCAGCATAATGGGAGATGGGCAAGGCAATCTCTACGACACCGCCATTAATAATTCCAAAACCTGCTCCAATAGAGAGATGGTCGAAAATACCTTCAGGCTGAGCCTGGATGCCCATGGAGAAAAATGCTGTGCAAAGTGCAATAAAAAGTCTTTTCATTGTTATGTGTTATTTGGTTGATAATTCTATTGTTTTTTTACAAGACAGGAAACTATTTCATCACCTTGAATACAGGTGCGATGGTATTGGTGGGTTGTTCAGGGAGTTGGATGTCGAGTCCGTCGGCAGTCCTTTTAAACTTCAATTTCCCATACCCCAACAACTCTACTCTCTTGATTTTTCCCGGCCATAGCCGACTGCCCTCAGCCAAAGACTTGACATGGATGGTATGGTTGGCCGGCCACCCCATCGCGGTGACATAGAGGACATTTTTCTTTTGGTTGAAACGGATGTCGCGGTAGTCCATATTGGCATACTGCCCATCATTGAACCCCTGTGCATTCAGGGAGATGTTCTTCTCTGCCACCGGTCCCTCGCCGAAGACCGTCCATGGACGTGTTCCGAAAATACTCTCACCATTGACTGTCATCCATTTTTCCAATTCATCGAGTATGGCAGCCTCCTTCTCATCATAGGTGCCATCAGCCCGAAGAGGAACACTGAGCAGCAAATTGCCGTTCTTGCTGACAATGTCCACCAATTGTTTCACCACGTTGGCTGCACTCTTGTAGCCATTCCGCTCATAGATGCTGGTATTATAGTGCCATCCACCTATGCAGTTGCACGTCTGCCAGGGCTCAGGGATTATCTCATTGGGTGCTCCGCGCTCCACATCCCATGTGATGGCTTTCCGCTGTTCCCCGTCGAGAATCTTGCCAAAGACGACAGCCCTCGGATTGCTGTTATAGAAATGGGCACTGATGAGCAATCCCGCATCACTGATAGGATAGAACGGCAACACGGTAGCATCAAAATAAATCAAGTCGGGGTGATAGCGGTTGATGGCATCAAGCGTCCTGTCATAGAAATTGGCCACAAACTCCTGAGAAGGCATACAGACACCATTTTCCCATCCCCATTGTGAATGGATGCGGTTGTTTGCCCATGAACGGTCGCTCATGGGGTGGTTTTGAGCATAAAGTTGCTGCGGGTCGTATCCTTCCCACCATTTTCCCTTTCCGTCTTCCTTTGTCAGATGCCCGTCATAGTATACACCGGCCTTTGCACCATTCACATCATACCGTTGAGACGGTTCGTACCAAGACCAGGCATGGTCGGCATGGAAACTGATGCCCAAAGGCAATCCATATTTTTTTGCGGCGGCAGCCCATCCCTCGAGGACGTCTCTCTGAGGGCCTATGTTTTTAGCGTTCCACGGCTGGTATTTCGAGTCCCAAAGGTCATAGTTGTCATGATGGTTTCCAAGGACGAAGAAGTATTGCGCCCCACACCGTTTGTATTTCTCCACCAGTTTGTCAGGGTCCCATTTTTCGGCCTTGAAGAGCGGGAGAATATCCTTGAATCCAAACTCTGATGGATGTCCATAATGTTCAACGTGCCATTTATACTCCCTGCTCCCCTCGATATACATCGAGCGGGCCATCCAGTCGCCGCTACCCTCAACGCACTGTGGTCCCCAATGAGCCCAGATGCCAAACTTAGCATCCCTGAACCACTCAGGGGTCTGGTGCGTCTTCAGCGAAGTCCAAGTAGGCTGGAAACGTCCCTTCTGCATCACCTCGTGTGCACCTACGACAGGAACCTCGTAATTGGTATTATCTTGTGCAGACAGTCCCAAACAAGCAGTCATGAATATGGCTAAAAATCCCCATTTTCTCATATCACTATTATCAAGTTATTTTCGTTTTTTCTTTTTATTTTGGCCTCTAAGGTAATAACTTTTTTGGTAAAAGCCTTGTCGCATATTCTCTTTTGTTAAGAAATGCGTAAAAAACCGCAAAAAATCAACAAAAATAGAATTCTATCACATAAGATTGTCGAAAATGCAGTAACTTTGCAAAATAATCTAATGAAAAAAATTAAAACAAACCAGTAAAAAAATGAAAAAGTTTTTCTTTAGTATGTTGGCCATCATGATGGTCTTCGGAGTTAGTTCTGTGATGACATCCTGTGACGAGGAAACGATGGAGGACTTCAAGGAGACAATCCATTTGATAGGCAGATGGGAAATCACGAAAGTTACTCCCGCAAATGGTGAACAAAGTGTCTTCACAGTAGGTGACAGATGGAATTTCCAGGGCAACAATTTCACTGACAACAGAAACCACACCGGCGAATGGCGTCTTTCTGGCAAGACCATCTATCTGACTTACAAAGACAGAGTAGAAGAAACTTGGGGAACCATGGATTCTTATGAAGAGAAGCAATTTGTGCTGAAAACTGTAATCAAAGATGTTACCTATCTGATAGAATTCAGACGTTTAAGCGATTAATCTCCATTATTAACCCCATACTATTTCACCCATCACCCGAAGCATCGACAAGGCTCAGGTGATGGGTGAAATGTTTTTCTCACCAACCATAAAAGCAGGAGGACATGCCAACCGAAATTGACACATCCTCCATATTTAGTGAAATCGCTTAAACGATACTTAAATTCTTTTATTCGTAATACTGAATCTTTCTGGGAGAGTCGTTGGTCTGTCCCATGACCGAAGTCTTGCGGCTAATCCAGTTGCCACGATCGTCGTACTTATAGTCAGAATGAACAATCTCCATGGGCTGTCCATTGAAATTCATCGTCTGCTTGATAAGTTCACCCTTCTCATTGTAAACGAAGGTAGTGGTATTGTCTTGGCCCATGATGTTCATGGTCTGACTCTTCACCTGTCCATTTTCCCATGTATACTTGACTGAAATATCCATGCCCATAGCACTTCTCTCAGCAGACTGCAGGTAACCATTTTCATCATATACGGCTTTGTTCAGACCATTTTCTTTACCATCCTGAGTAAAGGTAACCACTTGGTCCTGCCCCATCATACTTGTGGTGATAGATTTGACTGGACCTTTGGCCTGATTAGCCTCTACATCGTGAAATTTTTGTGCCTGCATGGCGAATGGTACCAACATCAGTACCAGCATTGTGAAAACTTTTTTCATTTTTTGTTGATAGTTAAGTGAATAAATTAGTTTGAAAATCCAATTCGATATTTTCCAAGATTTACCAGATTACAAAATCCCGTATTTCTTATTGATAGACGAAACAGAGGGGAAAAAGTTTAATAATCCGGATGTTTTTTTAGTTATTTAACGTGAGAAGGCCATGATTCGGTCCTCCCCCATCCTTACTTTTTGTTGAATTTGTACTCTACGAAGGCTTCCATGGCTTCGTAGCAGGCAAGACCCAGGTCATCATACAGTTGGGCGGTGGCACGGTTGCGGTCCTCGGCCCGTTGCCAGAAGAGCCGCTCATCGTTGCCCAAGAATGGGGCGCTCTCCATCTGACTCTGGTGCTTGAGAATGGCATTGCGTTTCTCTCGGAGTTCCTCCGGGCTCATGGGTACACACATATCGATGTCGGGCACATCCCACTCAGCCCAAGCACCACGATAGAGCCACACACGACAATCGTCGAGCCATTGTGCCCCTGCGTTTTTCTCCTCATCGATGGCAGCCAGCACAGCATCGGTACATTTCCGGTGTGTGCCATGCGGGTCGGCCAAATCAGCCGCCACATAAATCTGGTGCGGTTGAATATCGGCAATCATCCGTTGGATAGGAATGACGTCGCGCTCCGACATGGGCAGTTTTTCCACTTGTCCAGACTCATAGAAAGGCAGGTCGAGGAAATGGATATGGTCGGTGCTGATGCCATTGTAGGCACATGCCAACCTTGCCTCTCCCCGACGTATGAGGCCTTTGAGAGTGAGCAGCGTTTTCTTGTCGTTTTCCGTTGCTTCCCCTCCTGCGACAATCCGTTTGATGGTCTTGTAACTTTCGGTGATAACCCGGTCTTTACCATCGGCAAACAATTGGTTGAAACCGTTTACGAAATGCATGAACCGAGACACCTCCTCATCGTTCACGGCAATGTTGCCACTTGTTTCGTAAGCAACATGCACGTCGTGCCCCTGTTGCATAAGCCGCCTAATTGTCCCCCCCATCGAGATGACATCATCATCCGGATGAGGCGAGAACACGATGACCCTTTTGGGGTAAGGCAGGGCCCGCTCGGGCCTATAGGTATCATCAGCCTCAGGTTTTCCCCCCGGCCATCCCGTAATGGTGCGCTGCAGTTCATTGAACACGGCGATATTGACCAATCCTGCCGAGCCATACTCCTCCACCCAATAATAGAGGCCATGGTCCTGGTAATCCTTGGTCGAGAGTTTGAGCACCGGTTTCCCTGTTTTCCGAGATAGTGCCACCACTTCGCGGCGCAGTCGGTGTTCAGGAATCTTAATCGTAGATGTAAGGCTGAGATTCATCTTCACAAACGGTTTAGGTAACAAATTATCAAAAGCCCCCCGACCTTCTGGAGGTCAGGGAGCATATGTAAAAGACGGGATTAATTGAACTTATAGGGAAGGTCGCCCTTTGCCCAACTGGTGCCATCGCCCCATCCGGGGTTTTGTTCGAGTACACCTTCAGACAGAGTAACCTGGTCCTCAGGAATCTTGAAGAAGCCGCCACCTGTGTCGTTGTAACGCTGCATGAAGTCGTTGGTGAAAGCATACTGTCCCGGGATACCCTGATTAAGGATATTGTTGCCCACCTGGTTGCTGACTTTCTGCTGGACATCCCCCCAACGGCGGAGGTCATTCCAACGGATGGCTTCGAAGCAAAGTTCATATCTGCGCTCTTTCTTCAAATTGGCCAGAGAATAAGGGATATCGGGCAACTTGGCTCTTTCGCGCACGGCATTGAGTCCGTTCTTGCCATTATAAACCGCCTTACCATCAGAGAGTTCAGCATGCATCAGCAGCACATCGGCGAAGCGGAGCCACACGAGCGACTGTGTCAGACCTGTCTGTCGGTTGTTTTCACTTCCATAGAAATAGCCGTAACTGAGCATACGCTGTCCTGTCTCATGGTCATAAGCCTCGCATCCGATGTATTTCTTAGCCAGCAAGTTGGTGTTCTCGACTTCCTTAGCCCTATCACCTGGATAGTTGGGAATTTCGACGGCACGGTCGCAGATGGAACCTGTGCGCCTGTAATCGTTGGCATAGTCGGGGTCTGCAGCCCAGTCGGTCCACAGTTTCTCGCAAACCGGTCCGTTGGAGTAACCCTGCACGGAGAATGGGAATGCCGTCTCGTTGGTCTTGCGCAATCCATAGAATTCTACGATGCGGTTGTGGCGCAACTGTGCATCAGCACTCCAACCAGGTTTGTTCGACATCTTGATGGCGAACATATTCTCCTTGTTCTCATCCGTCTCCCAGTTGAGTCCATTGTCGATATCATACTGGTAGTCTTTTCCTGTGTAAGGGTTAGTGTAAGGCCAAAGGTTGCGTTGGTCGGAAACCAGTCCATAGCCGCTGTTGGCGATACAATCCTCAAGCCATGACACCACCTGAGCCTTGGAGATGGCACCACCTTCCTCGGCTGGGAGAGGCAACTCAGATTTGTTATAGAAACCAGTGTAGAACAACCACACCCGGGCCATCATACCTTCAGCCGACCATTTGGAGGCACGTCCGTCGCCAAACTCAGGATATTTTACGGCAGGTCCATATTCGATGGCCTTCTTCAGGTCGGAAGCAATCTGTGCATAAACCTCATCAGGTGTAGCCTTGGGCAAGTTCTGCGGTTCTGTGCTCAGCACCAAAGGCACGCCATTGAACACCTGTGCCAGGTTGAAATAATAGAATGCGCGGAGGAAATGAATCTCGCAGAGCAATTGTTTTTTCTTGTCCTCCGAAGACCAATCCTTCACGTTGTCGATGGTTTCCAGTGCACTGTTGGCACGGTTGATACCGGCATAGCGTTGTTTCCACAACGGTTTCATCCAGTCCACATAGGCATTCATGAGTCTGTCGACGCCCTGGGCACCGATGTTACTCTGGCTGCCACCTCCCAGACGGTCGTCGGAAGCGATATCGAAGATGAAGAATGGGTCTTCCTCGGGGTCTGCGAGGTTACGATTCATCACAGAGTATATGCCGTTGACCATTTGGACGGCATCCGTTTCATTGATTGGGAAGTTGGATGTGTCCTTCATGGTGAGGCTCTCAGTGTCGAGGAAATCGTCACATCCAGCGAACAGGACACATAAGACCAACGTTGTCAGAAATATGATATGTTTTTTCATAATCGTCAAGGATTAAAAGTGAATATTCAGACCCACCTGCCAAGAACGTGAGGAGGGATAGTAACCACAGTCGATACCAGAAGCCCAACTTGTTCCGTTGCCGAAACCGACCTCAGGATCCATACCCGAGTATCCGGTGAAGGTGAACATATTGCTGGCTGCCACGTAGATGTTGCACTTGCGTACAGGGAGGAACTTGGCCACGCGCTTGATGTCATAGCCCAGAGAGATGCGTGAGATTTTGAAGAAGTCGGCATCCTCAATCCACACGCGGGAAATCTCCGACATATTGGCTGTCTTACCATCGGAGAACCGGGGATAACGGTCAGTGCTGCCCTCACCCGTCCAATATTTCGTGTAGACATCCGTACAGTAGTTGTCATCGGGATGGTCGGAGAACTGACGGTAACTCTTAGCCACTTGCTGTCCGAACGAACCATAACCGTTGAGCGAGAAGGTGATGCCCTTGAAAGAGAGGTTGATGTTGAGACCCACCGTGAAGTCAGGGTTGGGGTCACCAATCATAGTCTTGTCTTCATCGCCCTTGTCAATCTTACCATTGCCATTGACATCGACAAACTTCACATCACCAGGCTGCAACGAAGAACCTTGCAGAGAGTTGGCTTTATCGCCGCCACAGTTGCGTGCGAGGTAGTCCTGCAGGTCTTGCTCGTTCTGGATGATACCTTCCATCTCATAACCCCAGAAGTAACCGATGGGGAATCCCACTTGCAGACGATACAACTCAGCGGTGTTCTGTGCGATAGCGTTGGAGCCACCGTGGATGATACCTTCAGAGTTGGCCAGACGGGTTACCTCATTCTTGTTGTGCGAGAAGTTGGCACTGATGTTATAGAAGAAATCCTTGTTGACACGGTCGTTCCAACTCAACTGGATTTCATAACCCTTGTTCACGATATCACCACCATTGATATAAGGAGCACCGGTACCATAGGTAAGGAGCACAGGTGCCTGGACGAGCCAGTCTTTTGTGGTCTTCTTATACCAGTCGAAAGAAACACCCAATTTGT
>CACXDY010000139.1 GCA_902766505.1 uncultured Prevotellaceae bacterium | reverse complement strand
GGTGGCCATCTTCGACTTGTCGAAGAGTGGGGAGTCTTTGCCACTCCACAAATAAAGGAAATAATCAATGCTGTAGGCACGCTCCTGTGGGTCGGTGTCATTCTGGAAAGCAGCACGGATAATCATGCCGATGTTGTGCATCAGTTCTTTGCCCTTGTAGTATTTCCCGTCATATAATTTCACCTCTTTTAATGTGCCGTCGGCATTCAGAGGTACTGAAGCATGAAAAAGCAGGTTGTTGTTGATAACCGCATACATACATCCATGCTGGAGGAGTAGGCGGATGTGACGGCGTAGCTTCTCGCTCACGGCAAATGAATGACGTAGACGTTGCATCAGTAGTTCCTCTCCTTCTGTCAACGTGGTGGGAGAATTGGGGTCGATGGTGGGGAAGTCACAACTACTCAACTGATAGTCGGTACCATCGATGTTGACGGTGCCTCTTGCATAATCCACACGGCTCAGCAAGTCGCGGTCGGCCATATCCCATTCTGGATGGCGGTCGGCCATTTGGGCTTCTATCTTGAACTGGATGATGGAGATGGCCTTGTGCATGCGTGCTGTCAGACTTCGGGTTCTTTCGTCCATCGTGTCATCTTTGCTGAGTGTGCGCGGTTGAAACTCAAGGCAGGGGTCATGACCATAGGTGTCGAGGGCGAAGGTCGCAAGGGGTATCAGATTGATGCCGTACCCTTCTTCCAGGGTGGTCAAGTTGGCATAGCGCAGCGACAGACGGATGACATTACAGATGCAAGCCTCGTTTCCTGCGCAGGCTCCCATCCACAAAATGTCGTGGTTGCCCCACTGGATATCCCAGTGGTGATAGGTTTCCATCGTGTCCATGATGATATGGGCACCGGGACCACGGTCGTAGATATCACCTAAGATATGGAGTTGGTCGATGGCAAGGCGGTGAATCACATTCGACAGGGCTATGATGAAGTCGTCGGCACTGCCCGTGGAGATAATGGTGTCGATGATGGCACTCACATAGGCCGTCTTGTCTACATCTTCTGTGCGCTCATGAAGCAGCTCCTGGATGATATAGCTGAACTCCTCGGGCAGACTCTTCCTGACCTTTGAGCGGGTGTATTTGCTGGATACGTCACGGCAGACTTTCACCAACTGATGAATGGTGATGTGATACCAGTCGTCAAGATCTTCCTCATGTTCCTTCACCAGCTGGAGTTTCTCGCGGGGATAATAGATGAGCGTGCATAGTTCCTTCTTCTCCGACTCGCGTATCTGATTGCCGAAAATCTCATGGACCTTGCGCTTGATATTGCCTGAGGCATTCTTCAGCACGTGTTGAAACGCTTCAAACTCTCCGTGGATGTCTGCAAGAAAATGCTCGGTACCCTTCGGAAGGTTCAGAATGGCTTGAAGGTTAATGATTTCCGTGCTGGCTTCGGCTATAGTGGGAAAGGAGTGCGACAGCAACTGAAGGTAGCGCATGTCGTTCTCCACAATTTGCCTTTTTGTGCTCATGATGTCTAGTATTTGATTAGGTTCTGTCTGATTCTTTCTGTTCCCTGGTCGTTAAGAACGGGGAGTGGCGTATATCCTTCGTCAAGATAGGCACACTCCTGAAGCACCTGACACACACGGCAACCAAAGTCATAGAGCTTTATCCGGTGAAGGGCATCGGAAAGATGCCGCTCGTCGATATCTTCATAGCGGAATGACATGTAAAGGTCGCATAGGTGGCGCAGGCAGAGGGTGCTGTTGTTGACATGCTGACGGATATTCCATAGCATGAGGGCAACGCCTCTTTCTGTAGAGCGTATGCCCTGGAGATGACGCTCGATGCTTCGCTTTTGCAACTTGCTGGCCGATACAGCCAGGGTCTTCGACAAGGGCTGAACATCTTTTACGAAACGGGGACCGAAATGCTCCACTTCACTGACATCGGGCAGGGCGCCCACATATTGTCCTTTGTAAACGCCATCGGCAATAAAGGGTGTGATGCCTTGTTCTTGAGAGAAAAGCATGATGTCACGCCATTTCTTGCGGGTAAGTGAACGGAGGTTAAGTATGTCCTCTGAACACAAGGGCTGACGCTCATTCTCTTCTGCCATGCTTAGATGGAGTAGGGCGCTGACGGCTTCACGGCTGCCTTGGTCGAGATGGGTGGTCTTGTCACTGTCGAGCAACTTGGCATAGATGGCATGGGTGGCATTCGCATAGGTGTCCATATCGATATATTCGCCTCCATGTAGGTCAGGAATGATTTCCACACGGTCGTTGAGTTTCTGCTCTACTATGTAGGATGCTTCCTTGGGGTCGCTTGTCAGGATGCAGTCGCAGCGGCGGGTCTGTGATTTCTGGTAACTGAGCATTTTCCATGTCCTCATACCGTACTCGGCTTCTATGAAGTCGGGATTCATACCACCCTGTGGGGAGAAAACGACAGGAAACCCTCTGCGCTTTGCCCAAAGTGCTATGCGGGAATTGAAATAGTTGTAGCTGCCGTGAATATGTACGATATCGGGCATGAGGGCATAAAGCACACGAATGAAACGACGGTGCAAGGCAAGTAGGTTGGTCAGCACATGCCCTTCCTTGCCTCGCTTTCCTGAACCGATGCAATGCACCATATACCTTAATCCTTCTTCTGGCCGAATAGGACTTAAGGTCACCAGATGAGTGGCTGTCGTTTGGGCCATCTTGCTCAAGTAGAGGTCCAACAGCGACAGCCTTTCTTCATCGGATGGGATGATGGGTATAAAGTGTAAAGCGGTCTGTTCCATTCGAAATGCAAAATTAATACTTTTTCCTTAATTATGTGTTTGCAAGCGAGGAAAAACCGCTTAATAATCTATTCTCGGTTGGGGAGCCGTTCTTTTCTTGGTGTTTATGACTTTTTTCGGGTCGTACATTCATTCACAAGGTATACAATACTCATATAGGGGATGCCTGTGTTGCTCTGCAAGCCAATCTCGCAGGTGCGGCTGTTGGAATAGCCGACCTCTATGTGGTGCTCCTCAATCTGAGGACGAAGCTTCCGAAGGGCATATTTGTTCATTTCCGGATAGGTGAAACCACGGTCACCGGCAAATCCGCAACAGCCTACTCCTTCGGGGAGATACACATTGGTAGAGCATAGGCGGGCAAGAGCGATGAGGTCGTCGGCAACACCCATCTCACGGGTCGAACAGGTGAGATGGAGGGCTATGCGGCGGTCGATAGGATGGAAGTCGAGACGGTCCTTCAGATAGGTCATGATAAACTCGGCTGGCTCATACAACTTCATCTTGCGGATGACCTTACGCATTCTGTGCAGACAGGGACTCTGGGCGCAGAGCACCGGATAACGGCCGTGTTCGCTGGCTTTCCATAGGGCGGCTTCCAATTCACCACTCTTTCGGTCGGCTATGTCTAGCATGCCCTTGCTCTCCCAAATCTGTCCGCAGCACATCTTGTTCATGTTCTCGGGGAAGATGACCTCATATCCTGCCTTGTTTAGCAGATGGCACACCTCATCGACCAATGGATGCTCCACGGGTGCCTCTTTCGAGAGGCCCATGGTCTGGTTGATACAGCTGGGGAAATACACCACTTTCAAATCTTCCGACTCTGCTTTTCCCACATGGCTGCCTGGCTTGGGCTGTTTCTTCTTCTTGGGCATGGCAGTGGTCCACAGTGGAAGACCCATCTTGTTCATGCCGCGGCAAACGCTTGACATCATGTTGGAGCCTAAAGTGACGTGGCCAAGATGGGCAACATCCAGTATCACACGGAGACCTGACTTGATACCGCTCATGTGGTTGGCGGCAAACTCACCAATCTTATAACCCATGGAGTTGTTGAGCATGTCCATCTGACGGATGAGGTGGGTCAACTCTCCCGTGTTGATTTTCATCGGGCACGAGGTGGAGCAAAGACCGTCGGTGGCACAAGTCTGGTCTCCATAGTATTTGTATTGCTTGCGCAAGGTGGCGGCACGCTCGGGATTGGCGCCGGTGTTTTCCAGTTCCCGAATCTCGCGTTGTACGGCGATGCGCATACGGGAGGATAGGGTTAATCCGCAGGACATACAGTTGACTTCACAGAAACCACATTCGATACACTTGTTGGCGCGTTTCACGGCCTCGATAGTCTCGCGGGCTGTGGACACCTTGCCTTCTCCCAATGTCAGATAGTTGCCGCCATCGGGCACTTTGTCGAAATCGTAATCCAATACAGGGAGCGGCTTCAGACATTTGATGAAACAGTCGGGGTCGTCGTTGAAAATCACTCCCTGGTTGAGCAATCCTTCTGGGTCGAATATCGACTTCAATTCTTTCATCGTCTCATAGGCCTTCTCCTGCCATTCATATTTCACGAAGGGTGCCATGTTGCGGCCCGTGCCATGTTCGGCTTTCAGCGAACCGTCATATTCTTCTACCACCAGTCGGGCAACATCGCGCATCATCTCTTCGTAGCGCTTCACTTCACTCTCACTCTTAAAACTCTGATTGAGGATGAAGTGGTAGTTGCCCTCAAAGGCATGGCCGTAGATGCAGGCATCATCATAACCGTGGTCGGATATGAGTTTTTGCAACTTAACCGTGGCTTCGGGCAGGTCATTGATGTGGAAGGCTACATCTTCTATCAGACAGGATGTTCCGACGGGACGGGTTCCTCCCACCGAGGGGAAGATGCCCGAGCGGATGGCCCAATATTTGCCGTAGATGGCTGGGTCTTCGGTAAAGGTAGCGGGGATATAGAGATTGAAAGCACTGAGGCATTCCAAAATCCGTTTGATTTTTTCTTCCAACTGCTCATGGGTGATGCCTTTGGTCTCCGTTAGGATGGCGGTCAGGTTATGATAATCGCCGGGCTCCACACCTGGAATCTTTCCGGCGTCTACATCTTTCTGGTATTGGAGATAGATGGGGTCGTCCACACTGCTGAGAGATTTGTAGTCCAGCATCTCAGCACTCTTTACCACCAAGTCCTCGGCACTCATTTTGATGTCTTCTGCGCCGGCTTTCAATTTCTTCATAGCCACAACAGCCTCGCAGCTCTCTTTCATGGTGAGGAAATACACCATGGCTGATGCCTTGTATTTGTAGTCATGAAGCGTACGCATGGTTACCTCCGAGAGGAATGCCAAGGTGCCTTCCGAACCTACCAGGGAATACGCCATGATGTCGAAGGGGTCGTCGTAGGCCATCAGAGGACGGAGGTTCAAACCCGTCACGTTCTTGATGCTGTATTTTTTCTGGATTCGTTCCGCCAATTCCTTGTTGGCTCTGACTTTGTCGCGAAGAGCCTCTATCTTGCGGATGAATTCGGGGTGACTTTCACGGAATTTCGCTTTGCTCTGCTCATCACCGGTGTCTAAGATGGTACCGTCGGTCAAAATCATTCGGGCGCTTACCATCATCCGGTCACTGTTGGCATGGACGCCGCAGTTCATGCCCGAGGCATTATTGATGACGATTCCGCCAACCATGGCACTGCCTATCGATGCTGGGTCGGGGGGGAATACACGGCCGTAGGGCTTGAGTATTTCGTTCACCCGGGCTCCCACGATACCTGGCTGCAATCGGATGGTGTCTTGATTGGGACCTAATTCATATTTCTCCCAGTGCTTGCCTGCTACTATCAGCACTGAGTCGCTGATGCTCTGCCCGGAGAGGGAAGTGCCGGCGGCACGGAAGGTAAAGGGGAGCTTATAGGATGAGCAGGCTTTGACTATCTTGGAGATTTCTTCCTCTCCGTCACTGCGGATGACAATTTTGGGGATTTGCCGGTAGAAACTGGCATCTGTTCCCCAACCGAGGGTTCTGAGTTCATCTGTGTAGATGCGGTCTTTCGGAATGAATTGTTGGATGGCTTTGAGGAAATCATCATATTGCTGCTGATTGCCTGACCTTGTGGTGGTTGTCGTCATAGTGTTGTCGATTTAAGTGAAGATAGGTGGTCAGCAAGAAGGATTTACGCGAATCCTGCCTTGTAGGTTTCAAAGATAAGCATAATAATTGAATAAAAAAAATAATTAAGGTAGTTTTTTCTGATTTTTAGTGAATGTGTCTGCCACCTGTTTTTCTCTCTCTTAACCATTTTTTTATAGGATACAGCCTTTTCTGATCAATACATACATGCCTCTCCTGATTTGTCATGTAGGCAATCAATATGTATAGCTGAAAAAAATAGCAGTCATTTGGTGACTGCTATACTTTATGACTGATGAAGTCGTTCTTGTCTGCATACTCATAGCGTAGGCGGGTGAGGATGCGCTGACGCAGTATGCCTGTTTCCATGGGGACGATTTTCCATATGGGGATATGGATGCCAAATTCTTTTAAGGCTTTGCGGCCAATCAGCGTGCGAAGGACAACAGTGAGCAGTAAAGAGACGACAGCGGCTCCAAGCAAAACCCAACGCCCTGTAATACCGGCAAAGACACAGGCTCCTATCTCAAGCAGGTAGTTGCCGTGAAGCAACAATTGGTCGAGTGTCCTCAACGTACCGGCCCAGGTGCCTCCGGATATATGGCGCCCCACTTCATGATAATAGACCTGACGGTTCTGCCAAGAACGGGCGGAGATGGAATTCTCTGTAAGCCATGAGGTGGGGGAGGTGGCTACCTCACAGTGGGCTTCCCGGCCAAATTTGTCGACGATGAAGTCATATTCTCCGATGGAATAGCGGAGATACTCTAAGAAACCATTTCGCTCCATGAATTCGCTCTTGCGGAAAGCTACCAACGGACAGTTGGTGCGGTAGGCGCGGTCCTGCTGGGCTTCACGTAAAGCATAGAGGGCCGTGTGTAGTCGCTCAAAACGATGGTATGCTTTAGCGTCTTCTGCATAGTTGACAAAGCCTAACACCACATGACTGCCCGAGGTCATCTCGTGTGTGAAACTTTCAATCCATTTCTCATCAGTTGGCTTGCACCGTGGGTCTGTGAGAATAATCCATTCATTTTTCGCTGCCTTTACTCCTAAGGTGATGGCCAGTTTGTTCTTGCTCATATAGCGCGAGCTTTCCGGAACAAATGTATGGTAAAGACGGGGATTCTGCGAGTAGCGTTTCAGCACATTCTCACTTTCTGCATCTGCTTTCTCCGAGACCACTACCACTTCGTAGCCTGGCGCATAGTCTTGGGTGAGATAGATGGGTAGATGCTCATCCAATGCCGTGTGGTCACCATTGGAAATAAGTAGCACGGTGACTTTTGGACCTTCTCCAGTCGTGGCTTCGGTGGAACGGCGTAAACGACGGAAAAAAGGATTTGACATCGGAGTGAGGAGTGCCAGCACAAGCAGCACTCCCGAGAGGATTAGGGTTAGCAGATCGAGGGTCATAAGTCTTCTGTGATGTAGCCTTTGGGCAATTTCCGGCAATTGTATTGCGAGGCCATAATCTCACCATAGGCGCCTGCCGAGCGGATGGCCAAAAGGTCACCACGATGCACCTCGTTAAGGTCGACGGATTTGGCAAACACATCACTCGATTCGCATATTGGACCTACCACATCATAGGTCGATTTCGGACCTTCACTCGAGATGTTCTCTATTTTGTGATAGGCTTGGTAAAGGGCGGGGCGGATCAGGTCGGTCATGCCGGCATCCACAATGGCGAATTGCTTGGCAGTGCCTTGTTTCACATAGAGGGTGCGGGTCACCAATGTGCCACACTGTGCTACCACCGCACGGCCAAGCTCAAAATGGAGCTTCTGGCCGGGACGCAGGCGAAGGTGCTTGGCATAAGTGTCGAAGTAACCCTTGAAATCTGGAATACAGACACGGTTGGGGTGGGTGTAGTCTACACCTAAACCTCCACCCACATTGATATTTGCGATGGAAATCTTTTTCCGCTCCAATTGCGTCTGTAGGTCGTTGATTCGGTTGCAGAGAGCCACAAAGTCATCCATGTTGAGAATCTGGGAGCCGATATGGAAATGCAGACCGATAAATTCCACATGTTCCATCGAGGATGCTGTCATGATGGCGGATTCCATGTCGCCCATGGCAATGCCGAATTTGTTCTCTGCCAGACCAGTGGTAATCTTAGAGTGGGTGTGGGCACCAACGTCAGGATTGATGCGGAAAGCTACACGGGCCTTCTTGTTGCGCTTCCCGGCCAACTCGTTGATAATCTCCAACTCTGCGATACTCTCTACATTGAAGCAAAAGATATTCTTGTCAAGACCCAATAGTATCTCCCAATCGGCCTTGCCTACTCCTGCATAGACAATTTTCTTTGGAGGAAAACCCGCCGACAGTGATGCCCGGATTTCACCACCGCTGACACAATCGGCACCAAGACCTGTCTGGGCAATGATGTTCAATACCTTCGGATTGGCATTGGCCTTGATGGCATAGTGCACCTCAAAACCTTCATGACGGGAAACCTCTCGGTAAATCTCCAGGAGGGTTGCACGCAAAAGGTCTGTGTCGTAGTAGTAAAACGGGGTCTCTATCTCTTGGAATTTGTCGATAGGGAACTGACCTTTCATACTCCTTGGTTGAAAAGTTTGGCACTAAGGTTCTGCAAGGCACGTTTCTTGTCTTGCTCTTTCACCAGGAAGGAGATGTTGTAGTTAGAACCACCATAGGAAATCATTCTTACGGGAATGTCTTTCATCGCATCCGTGGCCAATGTCTCGAAACCTAAGTTGCTCCAGTCCAGGTCGCCCACCACACAGATGATGCACATGTGGGTATCCACAGTCACTGTGCCGTATTTCTTCAGCTCGTTGACGATATGTGTCAAATGGGCTTCGTTGTCTATGGTGACCGACACACCCACTTCTGAGGTGCATATCATATCAATGGGGGTCTGGTAGCTCTCGAAAATCTCAAATACCTTGCGCAGGAATCCCGTAGCGAGAAGCATGCGCGAACTCTTGATTTTGATGGCAATGATATTATCCTTGGCGGCTACAGCTTTAATCTGACCGCGCATGATGACATTGTCCACAATGGTTCCCTCTGCATCGGGTTCCATAGTGTTGAGCAGACGAACAGGGATACCGGCATATTTGGCGGGTTGGATGCAGGTGGGGTGCAGAATCTTGGCTCCAAAATAGGCCAACTCGGCGGCTTCCTCGAAATTGAGCTGTCTGACGGCCTCAGTGTGGTCCACGATGCGGGGGTCGTTGTTGTGCATACCGTCAATGTCGGTCCATATCTGGATTTCCTCTGCCTCGATGGCTGCTCCTATCAGGGAGGCGGTGTAGTCGCTGCCGCCCCGCTGCAGATTGTCCACTTCGCCATAGGCATTGCGGCAGATGAATCCTTGGGTG